>CAUQOP010000040.1:0-7109 GCA_963519505.1 uncultured Flavobacteriaceae bacterium
CAGAAGAAGAGCTGAGCATTACTAAATTTTGGATAGACAAACACGATGGCGATCCGAAGTATTTCTACGGAGAGCAGCAGTCCGAAACCATAGACCCGCGTTCGCAGTCCGAGGATTTAGGGAATAATGCCATGAAAGCAGGAGAATACGGAATTATCAACCTTAAAAAAACAATTCCCAATATCATAGAATGGAGCACGAAAGACGGCGAAACCTATGAAGAAGCGAAAGCGTTTTATAATCAGGTGATTAACCAGTGGTATGTTTATAATACACATACTTTGGCGAACATCGGAGGGTTTTATCTCACGCCTTTGGTGAAAGGTGATAAAATGAAATCCTACAAACCAGTTCCATATCAAACTCAAAAAGAGGCGCTGAACTTCCTTAAAAAGAATATTCTTACCCTGCCGAAATGGTTGTTTATCAATCCGTTAAAAGATGTGTTGAAACCTACCAAAAATACACCAGCAGGAGCAGTAGAGCAGTCGCCGTATAATATTTTCAGAGAGAGACAGGCCGCTATTTTGTATAATCTGATGCATGATGAAAGGCTTTTGAGACTTTTGGAAGCAGAATTCCTGCACACGGAAGGAAGCGAAAAGATAATGACTGTAGCGGAGCTTTTTGATGATTTGAGGAAATTTATTTTTGATAAATCTTTGAAGAACAGAAGCTTGACTATCGCTGAAAGAATGACGCAGAAAAACTATGTAGATGCGCTTATCATAGATGTAGGGCGTATTTACGAAAAAACAGAAAAGGGAATTTTCGGCAAGATGCCTATGATCTGTGACTATGCACAGCATAGTTTGGAGGACAAACACAGCATAGATGAGCAGAAACTGACTTTGTATTTCAGTGGAATGAAGCGCCTTTCGGAGGTGGGTTCCGCAAAGAGAGCAGAGCTGATAAAAGTAAAGAAAATCATCCTCGTTGCGAAAAATACAGGAGATGAAGCTACAAGAAATCATTACGAAGATATGTTGATAAGACTAAATAAAGCATTAGGAGAAAAATAATAAAATTTACAAACTAAAAATGAGAAGAGCGAAATTTTTGTTGGGTCTTTTACCAAGTGTCCTTTGGGCTCAGAATACGCCTGTAGACACCACTAAAACTAAGACCAAGGAGATAGATGAGGTTATAATCACAGGTTTCCAAAAGATAGAAAAAAGTAAAATCACATCTTCTGTGGATGTGGTGAAAATGAAGGATATAGAGCAAAAGGCGGTAGCATCCATAGACCAGATGCTGCAGGGGAGAGTGCCTGGTTTGCTCGTTACGCCAGCATCAGGGACGCCAGGGCAGATTGCGCCTATTAGACTTAGGGGAACGGCTTCACTTTCAGGGCCTATCGACCCACTATGGGTTATAGATGGAATGCCTCTGGAAATGGGTGATGCGCCTAAATATGATGCAGGAAAGGACATCAACGACCTTAAAAATTACTCTATTGCAGGGTTTAACCCAGAAGATATAGAGTCTATCACCGTGCTGAAAGATGCTTCTGCTACGGCAATTTATGGAGCAAGAGCAGCGAACGGGGTGATTTTGGTAACGACCAAAAGCGGGAAAAAAGGGAGAATGAATGTTAATTTCTCAGCGAGTACATTTGTCAATTTAAGACCGAATTTTTCTAAACTTAATTTGATGAATTCCAATCAAAAAGTAGATTGGGAACTGATGATGGCATCTCGCTCGGACTTAGACAATTATAGAAAAGATAATGGTGAGGTTGCGAGAATATTATTAGCAAATAACGACTGGAATTTGTTTCGCAGTGGTGGTTTTTCGGCGATTAGTGAGGCTTCTCAAAGAGAAATCAATGCACTGAGAAATGTGAATACCAACTGGGGAAATCTACTCTACAGAACTGCGATAAACAAGCAGTATTCCGTGAGCCTTTCAGGTGGACTGGATAACTATGCTTATTATGCTTCATTAGGATACTATGATGAGCAGTCTACGGTGATAGGTTCTGGCTTTGAGAGACTTAACCTTACTTTTAAGAATGATTTTAAAATTAATAATAAAATAAAAATAGGACTGTCAATATTCGGAACAAATACTAAGCAGTCTTCTTTCTTGTCTGATGCTTCGGGGAATATCACGCCGACTTACTACTCCAGAAGTGCCAATCCTTATCTAAGACCAAAGGATGAAAATGGCAACTATGTCTATGACCCAAATGTGAACTACATGGACGGAGACGCCAGAATTCCGTATAACTACATGGAGGAGAAGGATAATACGAGGTATGATTTGAACACGAAATCGCTTCGTGGTATTTTGAATTTGGATTATAAAATATTCAAATTCTTGGAGTTTCGTTCTCAGCTGGGCATCCAGTATGAAAACCAAAAAACGGAAAAATATGCCACAGAGCAGACTTATTTCCTTAGAAAAAGAAGAGATGCCTCTAAGATAACTTCTGGAGGGACTACGACTTATATCATCCCAAAAGGCGATTATTACAACATTTCTAACGGGAATAGTTTTGAATATAATTTTAAAAATATTTTAGAATTTAGCAAAAAGATAAACCGACATGATGTCAATCTCCTTGTAGGTTCAGAAATAAGAGAAACTAAATATACATCGGTAAACAGCCAAATGTACGGCTACAACCCAAGACAGAAAACATCCATCCCTCTAAATATCCCAAATAGTGAGATAAGAAACGCAAACTATCTTCCTGTGGTAGATACTGATGTTTCTAATGCTTATGCATCTTTCTTTGGGACAGCATCTTATACTTTTGCTAATAGATATACTTTCTTCGGAAGTGTGAGATATGATGGGACAAACTTCTTCGGAGCGGAAACCAATAAACGCTGGAATCCTATCTGGGCGGCATCCGTGGCATGGAATGTGAAAAATGAGGACTTCTTGAAGGATAATAAAACCATCAGTATGTTCAAAATTCGTAGTTCCTATGGACTTCAGGGGAATATAGACCGAAATACTTCGCCTTTCTTCACAGGAAGATACAGCACGGCTAAAATCCTCAACCAGACAGAAAATACCATCAATGACGAAGGTGCGCCGAATTCATTGCTAAGATGGGAAAAAACCAGAACTGTGGATGTGGGATTGGATTTTGGATTGTTTAATAACAGGATTAATTTCAACCTTGACTTCTATCACAGAAAAGGAACGGATTTGATGGGAGTAAAACAGCTTCCACTGGAAACAGGATTTAACCAAGTGAATGTAAACTGGGCGGAAGTGACCAATAAAGGTTTTGAGTTCTCTCTTTCTACGATAAATATCGATAGAGAAAAATTCAGATGGAGTACGACTTTCAACATTGCAGCCAACCGAAGCAACATAGATCAAATCCACGATGGGCTTAGCAATTTTTATCCATCAGGAAAAGGCTATCCTATCAATGCTGTTTTCGGTTTAAGGTCAGCAGGGCTGGATGCCAATGGGCTTCCTCAGTTCTATGACAGAAACGGAAATATAGTTTCTACGGTAGATTTTTACAAAATTTCTGATCCATGGGGCGTGGGATATATAGAGAGTGAGTATCTTGCTAATGGAAATTTCAGAGATTTGTATACTTATATCGGCGATAGAGACCCTAAATTCTATGGAGGAATCACCAATACCTTTGATATAGGAAACTGGGACCTTACGATTTCTGCTGCATTTAACATAAATAAATGGGTGGTAGCAAATCCTCCTTATAACTTTACAACAGTGGATAGAGGACAGAATAATTCTACGGATATCCTAAACGCTTGGACTCCTAGTAATACCAATACTACACTTCCGAGAATTATAGGAGAAAATACTGTTCCAGGGCAGGAAATAGTTTATTTATGGTATAATAACTTTGATTCTTCAGGGTCTTACAACCATTTTGACAGCTGGATGAAGAAAATGAGCTACATCAGAATAAACAACATTCGTTTAGGTTATTCTCTGCCATCTTCTCTGCTTCATAATACAGGGATTAACTCCTTGAGATTCTATGTAGAGGGTAGAAATATGCTGGTTTTCGGGACTAATTATAAAGGATATTTTGACCCTGAAACTTATGGGAATCTATACGCCCAGCCTATTCAGAAATCTATCGTTTTTGGTTTAAATGTAAGTTTTTAATAATCAATAAATTATATAATAATGAAAAAATATATCATAAAAGCCTTGTTCATCGGAGCTGTTTTGTCCACAGGACTTACTTCTTGTGACAGATTTTTGGACATCACTCCTACAGGAAAAGTGATTCCACAGACAGAGGAAGATTTTCGTGCGCTTCTTACTCGTGCCTATAATCTTTATCCTCAGCATAAAGCATTAGCAAACTTGAAAACTGATGAAGTAAAAGCAGGAACGACCAACGAAAGTCTGCAAACGATTTTCACTTGGAGTGAGGCTTCTCCATTCCCTGGTTCTAAGGATTTTCCGTACATTACTTTTTATCAGACAATTTTCTATTCTAATTATATTATAGAAAACACACTGAAATACAATGCTTCCACTTCGGAAATCAATCAGATTTTGGGTGAAGCTTATGCATTGAGAGCTTATACTTATTTTGAGCTGATAAACCTCTATGCTCCAGCTTATATAGGAAGTAATGGTTCTGCAAAAGCGGTTCCGCTGGTAACAAGTCCTCAGCTGGAGGGAGATTTTCCTCGTGCGACATTGGACGAGGTGTATGGGCAGATTCTTTCTGACCTTGATAAGGCTTTGACATTGCTAAACAAAAGCCAATTTGATGAAGGATACAATTACCGCTTTACTACTGTGGCAGCTCACGCCCTAAAAGCTCGTGTTCATCAGTATCGTGGAGAATGGGCTAATGCTCTGGCGGAAGCAGAAACTGTCCTTGCGGCGAAATCTACATTGGTGGATTTTAACTCTTTTACAAATCTTCCAAGCAGCTATAAATCAGTGGAGTCTATCATGAATTTGGATGCGGGAGTTACCAGCGAGACTAGTCGTTTTGCTATGGTAAGCAATGAGCATCTTGCTCTTTTTGACCAAATGAATGATTTGCGTTTTGCTAAATATTTCGATGCTGATGTCACAAATTATAGAACGAAAAAATTCAGTAGTTCCAATGAATTCAAAGTTTCCTTCCGTGTAGGAGAGATCATACTGATAAAAGCCGAAGCTTTAGCAAAATTAGGAAGAGAAACAGATTCCAAAAACGCTCTATTGGCTTTAGCAGCGAAGAGATATAATTCAACAGGATTAGCGAATTTTACAACGACTATCAATGGGCTTTCTGGTGATGCTTATTACACAGAATTATTAAACGAAAGAGCGAGAGAGACTTCATTCGAAGGGCTTCGTTGGTTTGATTTAAGAAGAACGACCCAGCCTTCCATTATCCATATTTATGATGGAACTACTTATATGCTCAACTCAGGAGATGCCCGCTATACGCTGCCTTTCCCAAGAGAAGCAAGACTCAAAAATCCTAATTTATAAACCTAAAAAGCCATTCGGTGTGAATGGCTTTTTTTATTTTGGTTAATTTTGAATAAAAATTGCAATAATTTTGTTGCTTTATCCTATTTTTGCAAATCTAAAAAATAATAAAATGGCAATTCCAGATAAATACAATCCGCAAGAAACGGAAAAAAAATGGTACAGCTACTGGCTGGAAAACAAATATTTCCACTCTGAACCGAATGACAAACCGCCTTACACCATTGTCATTCCGCCGCCCAATGTTACAGGGATTCTACACATGGGACACATGCTGAATAACACAATTCAGGATGTTTTGGTAAGAAGAGCCAGAATGAAAGGCTTCAATGCCTGCTGGGTGCCAGGGACAGACCATGCGTCCATCGCTACAGAGGCGAAAGTAGTGGCTAAGCTTAAAGAACAAGGCGTTAGCAAATCGGATATTACCCGAGAAGAGTTCCTAAAACACGCTTGGGACTGGACAAATCAGTATGGTGGAACTATCCTTGAACAGCTTAAAAAACTGGGGTGTTCTTGTGACTGGGACAGAACTCGTTTCACATTGGAGGACAAACTTTCTCAGCAAGTGATAAAATCTTTTGTTGATTTGTATGAAAAAAATTATATTTACCGTGATTACAGAATGGTAAACTGGGATCCAGAGGCGAAAACCAACATTTCTGATGAGGAAGTGATTTTCAAGGAGCAAAACGGAAAATTATATTTCTTAAAATACCAAATAGAAGGCTCAGAGGAGTTCCTTACCGTGGCTACCACTCGTCCAGAAACTATTTTTGGTGATGTGGCGATTTGTATCAATCCTAATGATGAGAGATACGCCCATCTGAAAGGGAAAAAAGCCATTGTTCCGATTGTAAATCGTGCAATTCCGATTATTGAGGATGATTATGTGGATATAGAATTTGGGACAGGAGCTTTGAAAATTACTCCTGCTCATGATTTTAATGATTATGAAATTTTTAAGAGAAAAATTTTAGAAAATCATGAATACATTCAAGAATTAAGTATAATTACTATCTTAGATGATGATGCAAAAATTATCAATGATAATTTGCCTGTTTATATGTGGAAAGATGAGGTGAAAAAATATTGTGGTCTTGATAGATTTGATGCACGAAAACGGATAGCCAAAGAATTAGAAGAAAAAAATCTTTTGCTAAAAGTTGAAGATTATGTAAATAAAGTAGGAACTTCCGAGAGAACAGGAGCCGTGATAGAACCGAAATTATCACAGCAGTGGTTTTTGAAAATGTCTAAAATCGCAGAACCTGCTCTGAATGCGGTGATGAATGATGAAATAAAATTCTATCCCGAAAAGTTCAAAAACACTTATAAACACTGGATGGAAAACATCCGCGACTGGAATATTTCGCGGCAGCTATGGTGGGGACAGCGCATTCCTGTGTATTATTATGGTGATGGCGAAAATGATTTTGTAGTGGCTGAAAACATTGATAAAGCCCTAGAATCAGCAAAGAAAAAAACTAAAAATCCTAATTTAAAAATTGCTGACCTTCGCCAAGATGAAGATGCTCTGGACACTTGGTTCTCTTCTTGGCTGTGGCCGATGTCTGTTTTTGATGGACTTTTAGACCCTAAAAATAAGGATATTGACTATTATTACCCAACGGCAGATTTGGTTACAGGGCCAGATA
>CAUQOP010000041.1:0-7056 GCA_963519505.1 uncultured Flavobacteriaceae bacterium
AGGTGGAACAGGGACTACAGAGGTGTGGGCGAATCTATCAGGGAGCTGTGAAAAGAAAAGAGAAGGAAATATTACCTACACTTTTGATAAGGATACCAAAGAACTGGTTGTACATCTAGGGCCAGAGACTACTCGTTCTATAGTGAAAAAACTTACAAGTACAGAGCTGGAAGCAGAGGAAAGTGTTACTGATTTACGAGTAAGAGGTTTCCTCTTTACAGGGACAGTTTATGTAACAATGAAAAAAAATTAATTGGTTTTAAATTGCCTTACTAAAAAGTAAGGCTTTTTCATTTTAAAATATTAAATTTGCTAAAAATTTTAAATTATAAAGTTATGAGAAAATTTAGTTATTTATTAGTTGTGTTGTTTTCTTTTTTCATGCTTAGTTGTAGTAGAGATGAAGATAATAAAACAAATGTTCCTGCACAGCCACAACAACTGGACAATGTAGTAGGAAACTGGGCTCTTGTAGAAATGAGAATGAAAGGGAATATTACTGTTGGTGGTGGTTCGCCTACTCCTATAGATATGCAGGTTCCGCTTACTTCTTGCGAAAAAAAGACCATAACCACTTTTCTACCAGATGGTACAGGGAGTACTGAGGTTTGGGCTGCTGCATCTGGAACTTGTGATAAATTAAAAGAAGGAAATATTACCTATACTTTTGATAAAAATACAAGAGTATTGATTATGACTTTAGGATCGGAAACTTCTCGTTCTATTGTAAGAAAACTTACAAGCACAGAGATGGAAACGGAAGAAAATGTTGTCAGTCAAGAAGTCGGAGGAGTTACCTTTACAGGAACAGTTTATTCAAAAGTGAAGAAATTCTAATTGTTTTTGAATTAAAATATTCACAAGCCTTGCTTTTTAGTAAGGCTTTTTCATTTCAAAATATTAAATTTGCCTCTTTAAATCATCAGACCATGTTTTACAATCATCAAGAGATAGAAAAGAAATGGCAGAAGTTCTGGGAAGAAAACCAAACTTTCAAAAGCCAGCAGCCGTCAGAAAGCAGCAAATCGAAATATTATGTTTTAGATATGTTCCCTTATCCATCGGGGGCGGGGCTTCATGTGGGGCATCCGCTGGGGTATATTGCGAGTGATATTTATGCCAGATTTAAAAGACACCAAGGGTATAATGTCCTTCATCCAGTGGGCTACGACAGCTTTGGGCTTCCTGCTGAACAATATGCGATTCAGACGGGGCAGCATCCTGCGGTTACCACTGAGGAAAACATCAATAGATACGAACAGCAGCTTAA
The DNA here is from genome assembly GCA_963519505.1 of uncultured Flavobacteriaceae bacterium. Taxonomy (GTDB): domain Bacteria; phylum Bacteroidota; class Bacteroidia; order Flavobacteriales; family Weeksellaceae; genus JABCPE02. The sequence continues at coordinate 1,271 of CAUQOP010000041.1, forward strand.
AAAAATAGGCTTTTCCTTTGACTGGAGCAGGGAGATTAGAACCTCTGACCCAGTCTATTACAGATGGACGCAGTGGATATTCATAGAGCTGTTTCACTCTTGGTATAATAAGGCTACAGACAGAGCGGAGAACATTTCTACCCTTGTGGCTCATTTTGAAAAATTTGGGACAGAAAATCTTGATGCCGTGCAGTCTGAGGAACTAAATTTCACTGCGGAGGAATGGCTAAACGCTTCTGAGGCGGACAAACAAGATATTTTATTGAATTACAGAATGGCTTACCGAGCAGAAACTACTGTAAATTGGTGTCCTGCACTCGGAACGGTTCTTGCCAATGATGAGGTAAAAGATGGTAAGTCTGAGCGTGGCGGATATCCTGTTTATCAAAAGAAAATGATGCAGTGGTCTATGCGTATTACAGCTTATTCGGACAGACTTTTGAGAGGGCTGAACGGGCTGGACTGGTCAGAAGCAGTAAAAGAAAGTCAAAGAAACTGGATCGGAAAATCTGAGGGCGCTTTGGTGAAATTCGGTATTAAAGGTTCTGATGATTTCATAGAGGTTTTCACTACTCGCCCTGATACTATTTTTGGGGTGTCTTTCGTGACGCTTGCTCCAGAACACGAATTGGTTTCAAAAATCACTACGCCAGAGCAGAAAGAAGCCGTGGAAGCCTATATAGAAGCCACTTCCAAACGCTCCGAAAGAGACAGGATGGCGGATGTGAAGACCATTTCTGGGGTGTTCACAGGGGCTTACGCAGAACATCCTATTACTAAAGAACCTGTCCCTGTTTGGCTTGGCGATTATGTTCTTGCGGGATACGGAACAGGTGCTGTGATGGCAGTTCCTGCGGGGGATGAGAGAGACTTTGCCTTTGCGAAACACTTTGATATTCAGATAAAAAACATATTTGACCAAGATATCTCCGAGAAAGCTTTTACCGAGAAAGAAGGTATGGTTTATCAAAATTCGGAGTTTTTAAATGGTTGCGATAGTTATGATAAGGCGGTAAAATCCGTGGTAGAATACTTGGAAAATCATAAAGTAGGAAAATCCAAGATAAACTACCGCCAGAGGGATGCTATTTTCTCACGCCAAAGATACTGGGGAGAGCCTGTTCCTATTTATTATGAAAACGAAATGCCATACACTCTGCCCGTTTCTGCGCTTCCGCTTGAGTTGCCAGAAGTAGAAAAATACCTGCCGACCGAAGATGGAGACCCACCGCTGGGGAATGCTAAGAATTTCGCTTGGGATAAGATTAATCAAAAAGTGGTATCTACGGAACTGATTGACAATCAAAATGTTTTCCCACTTGAATTGTCCACTATGCCAGGCTGGGCGGGGAGTTCTTGGTATTTCTTAAGATATATGAACCCAAATAATGAAGCCGAGTTTTGCGATAAAAACACATCGGACTACTGGGGGCAGGTAGATTTGTATATCGGTGGAAGTGAGCATGCTACGGGACATCTTCTTTATTCTCGTTTTTGGACTATGTTCCTGAAAGACAGAGGATTCATCAGCCACGAAGAGCCTTTTCAAAAAATGATAAACCAAGGGATGATTTTGGGAATTTCGGCATTTGTGTATCGTGTGGATGGAACGAACAAGTATGTTTCAAAAGCACTGGCAAAAGACTACGAAACTCAAAAAATCCACATCGACATATCATTATTAAAAGGAACTTCGGACGAGTTGGATTTAGATAAGTTTAAGGCTTGGCGACCAGAGTTTAAGGATGCTGAATTTATCTTGGAAGATGGAAAATACATCACAGAAAGAGAGGTGGAAAAAATGTCTAAATCCAAATATAATGTAGTAAATCCTGATGATATTTGCGAGGAGTATGGAGCAGACTGTCTAAGGCTTTATGAAATGTTCCTTGGGCCGCTGGAGCAGTCTAAGCCATGGAATACACAGGGCTTGAGCGGAGTTTATGGCTTCCTTAAGAAGCTCTACAATCTTTATTTTGATGGGGATACTTTTTCGGTTTCAGAGGAAGAGCCTACGAAAGAGGAGCTTAAAATCCTGCATACATTGATTAAAAAGGTGATTTACGATATTGAGAATTTTTCTTTTAATACTTCCGTGTCGCAGTTTATGATAGCCGTGAATGAATTGCAGAAACTAAAATGTAATAAAAAAGCTATCTTAGAGCCGCTCAGTGTTCTGATTTCGCCTTATGCACCGCATGTTTGTGAGGAACTTTGGAGTCTTCTTGGTAATACAGAGAGTATAGATTTTGCACCTTTTCCTGCTCTGAATGAGGCTTATTTGGTGGAAGATGAAATAGAATATCCAGTGAGTTTTAATGGAAAGATGAGGTTCAAACTTTCTCTTTCCGCTGAGCTTTCTAAAGAGGAAATCGAGGAAATAGTAATGAAAAATGAGAAAATAATCCAGCAGCTGGACGGAGCTAAACCAAAGAAAATCATAGTGGTTCCGAAGAAAATCATCAATATAGTATCCTGATTTGATAAAGATTTTAAAATTTGGTAAAGTTTTTGATTATTCTATAAATATAGAAGCTTATTTTAATTAAAAAATAGATTTATTTCTTAAAATTTTCAATTTTTGATGAAATAAATTTGTGTAGAACAAAAAAAAGTATTTATTTTACGCAATCAAAAAATAATTTATAATTTAGTTTAGATATGGAAAAGAATGTTTCAATTCAAGAGCAACAAGTAGTTGCAAGAAAAACAGGAGGTCTTAACCCATTTTTAGTGTTACCACTTTTATTATTAGTAGGTATTGGTATTTATCTATTTGTTTTTGGTAGTCCAGGTAACTTTAAAAATGAAGGACTTTCTGGAATGTCTGTCGCTTTTAGCGATATAGCAGCTAAGGACTTGGTGCCTAAGCGTATTATTGGAATGGTGTATTTAGGAGGGTTTATCGTACCTGTTCTTATTACATTTGCTGTTACAGTATTGGTATTCTCTTTAGAGCGTTTCTTCGTTTTGAATAAAGCAGAAGGAGCTGGAAATCTTGAAGGTTTCGTTCTAAAAATTAGACAACTTTTAAAAGAAAATAGAATTTCTGAAGCACAAGAAGAATGTGACAAGCAGAGAGGTTCCGTAGGAAATGTTGTTAAGGAAGCATTGACTACTTATAAAGCTCTTAGCAAAGATACTACAATGAACAGAGAACAAAAAATGGCTGCTCTTAACAAATCTATCGAAGAGGCTACAACTCTAGAAATGCCTATGATGGAAAAGAACATGTCTATCCTTTCTACATTAGGAACAGTAGCGACATTGGTAGCGTTATTAGGTACCGTAATGGGGATGATTGGTGCGTTCTATGCATTAGGTTCAGGAGGAGGAACTCCAGATGCTGCAGCTCTATCTATCGGTATCTCAGAAGCCTTGATTAACACGGCATTAGGAATTGGTACATCTGCTATTGCTATCATATTTTATAACTTCTTTACATCTAAGATAGATGGTATGACATTTAAAATCGATGAGATTGCAATGTCTATCCAGCAGTCTTTCGCTGAAAATCATAAATAAGATTTAGTGAAAATTTATCTTGATTTTCATCTAAATTTAGTAAGAAGTTTAATTAAAATATAAATAGATAATGGCAAGAATCAAACCAAAAAGACACGGAGTAGTTACCGATATGACTGCCATGTGTGATGTTGCATTCCTGCTTCTTACCTTCTTTATCTTGACTACGGAGTTTAAACAACCCGATGTCGAGGACATTGTAACCCCTTCTTCTATATCAAAATCTAAACTTACAGAAGGAGATAATACAATGACTATTAGTGTAACAAAAGAAGGAAGATATTATTTTTCACCAACTAATAATCCATCTCAGAGAGTGGAATTGTTAGAGAAAATGGGCGAAAAATATAATATAACATTCACAGAGCAAGAAAAGACTGCGTTCCAGAACACCCGGTTTGTAGGGGTTCCAGTTGCACAGTTGAAGGCTTTTCTTCAGTTGCCAGAGGATCAGAGAAAAAAATACAAAGGCTCTATACCAATGGATAGTGCAAATACGCAGCTAGTAGAGTGGGTGCAGAATAATGCAAAGATTAATAGAGAAGCTAAACTTGCTGTAAAAGGTGATGGAGGCGCATCTTATGATAAGTTTAAAGTTCTATTTGAAGGACTGAGAGATATAGAGTTTTATAAATTTGTGTTGGTGACAACAGAAGAATAAACATAAAAGAATAAAAATGGCAGAAGTACAAGTACAAGACAAAGGTGGTAAAGGAGGAAAAGTACGCTCCAAAAAGCAGTCTACAAGAGTAGATATGACACCGATGGTGGATTTGGGATTCCTATTGATTACATTCTTTATGTTTACCACTACTTTCACCAAACCAAACATTATGAATTTGGGACTTCCTGCGAAGCCGAAGCCAGGGCAAGAGGTGCCAACTCCAGAAATTGATTTGACGAATTCTATTACATTTATTATTGCAAAGGATAATAAGTTGTTCTATCATCAGAAAGATGCTGCAGGTCTTAATGTAGAAACATTGGTAGAAACTACCTATGACCGTGAAGGAGTAGAAAAGGTAATAGCTCAAGCAAAAAGCAGAGCGAAGAAACCAGATTTCTTTACAGTGATTATCAAACCAATGGAAGATGCAAGTTTTAGAAATTTCGTTGATATCCTTGATGAGATGGAAATTACTGGTAGTAAGAGATTTTCTATAGGAGAGATTAAGCCTTTTGAAAAGGCTGTCTATGAACAAAAAGTGAAATAATTAAAAACCAACAGTATGGCAGATAAAGAATTAAGATACACAGATTTTGAGGAACTTGTATTTGAAGATAGAAATAAAGAATATGGTGCCTATGACCTGAGAAAAAGTTATAAATGGTTTTTAACTAAAGCTTTCTTTTTAGGAACAGTAATTTTTGTTGCGGCTATTATTTTACCACTTGTTTATGTTGCAGCTACAGAAGGGGAAAAAGTAAAAAAAACTCAGGTGGATATTGATCTGCTCCAGCACACTGAGGCTCCAGAAGAAAAAATAGAAGAGGATAAACCAAAAGAAGATGATGAAATCCATGAATCAAAACCAAATGAACAAAGTATTCAGGATTTGGCTCAAAAGGTGGATGATATTCCTCAGCAACAGACAATTCAGGATTTAGTTCCAGAGCCTAAAGCAGAACCTAAAAATGAAACTCCTCCTCCTACAAATGATGAGAAGAAGGATGTTGCTACAGGAGTCAAGAATATAGAAGGAACTAAGGACAAAGGCTATCAAGGAGACCAAAGAAGAGATGGAGTGGAAGGAGGACAAGGGAATCATTCTAAGAAAGAGAATAGTGATGTGGTGGATGATAAGACAATCAATGATAATGTTATTCATAAAACAGTAGAAGAAGAGGCAGAATTTCCGGCTGGAGGTGTTGATGGATTTAGGAATAAGATTCAACAAAACTTTGACCAAGAAGCTGTAGAAGGAGAAGGAGTTTTAACAACTACGGTGTCTTTTGTAGTAGAAAAAGATGGTTCCATCACGCAAATTAAAGCAGCAGGTTCTAATGCAGACTTTAATAGAGAAGCAGAAAGAGTAATCAGATCTATTAAAATAAAATGGAAACCTGGTAAAATAGGAGGTAAAAATGTTCGTTCAAGGTTTAATGTACCTCTAAAAATGAAATTTGAATAATTTTCATTACTATAAAAAAAGAGAAGTGTTTTGCTTCTCTTTTTTATTATATTTGTCACTATCTTTTAGATTTTTTATCATTCATTGTAGGGATTTTGTACATCATTGTAGGTGTTTTTGTGATTATTA
>CAUQOP010000042.1:0-6956 GCA_963519505.1 uncultured Flavobacteriaceae bacterium
GATTTGTATTCTTTGGCTTCATTTTCAGGAAGTTTCCCAGCAATGTAATTTTGCAGTTTCTCATTATTTGCAGAGAAAGAGGAGGACTCAGCCTCGAACTCTTTCACTAGTCCGTTGTGCATAGAAGCAAGGTTGGAAATCTGCTCCGCGGAGGCTTTCCACATGCCTTTTCGTGTGGCTTCCAGCATTACGGCTGTTACGGTTTGTAGAGAGGCTCCATTTTCTTTGTGAATGAATTCTCTGATGCCTAGATTATGCTTGTCCTCTACATAGGTTTCGTAGAGCTCGTTCCACATTTCGTCATCTATCAGTTCTGGGCGTGTGGCTTCCCAGCCGAACATATTGGTGGTGATTTCCGCAATCTGCCCTGCGCTGGAAGCTTTCCCTTTCATTTTTTCTTTGATGTATTTAGGGTTGAAAATAGTTGCCCTGGCTTCCACGCCTACGGCTTCTTTCAGCTCCTGCATACGCATATTTTTGCGGTTTCTGTAATCTGCAAAATAGGCATCTGGGTCTTTTCCTGTAACTTCTTTTATAGCAGTGTTCATTCCTCCCATGAATTCAAATACATGGTCAAGGCTCAGAGCGCCCCAAGTGTTGTTTTGTCTGGCATGGATAAGAATATCCGTATTTTTCAGGGCTGCTTTTAGCATTCCTTTTTCGTATTTTCCCCATTCTTTTTCATTTCCGTAGAGTGCTCCCATGTTGTGCATGTAGGTTTCGGCGATGTCTTTTTGAGAATCCCATTTGTCTCCTGCAAGCATCATTTCTTTAGTTCCTGTGTCATATCTTACCCCAGCATTCCCCAGTTCTTTTTATATGGCGATGTTTCCAGCACTTACTTGGTTTTCGAAGTTTTCATCTTTTGCATTGGCTGCCAGTTCTACAGCTTTTGTTAAAAGGAATAAACGCGATGCCGCCAAGTCTCTGAACTGTCCAGAAGTCTGAATGACAATGTCTATTCTCGGTCTTCCCAGCTCTTTTGATGGTATCAGTCTGACATCTACCACCCTTCCGAAGGAATCCCTCACAGGCTCTACGCCCAGCATATAAAGGGCTTGAGCGATAGAAACACCTTCGGTCTCTATGAACTCACTGCTCCAGAAAGTATAGGCTATCTTTTTAGGATACTCGCCTTTGTGGTTTTTTCTGTATTCTTCTATCGTATTTTGGGCAAGTTTCACGCCTCTTTCCCAAGCCATTTCGGAAGGTGTCATTTCTGCATTCACGGCATAGAGATTCCTTCCCGTAGGCACGGCTCTTGGGTTGGCAACGGCATCGCCGCCAGAGGAAGGCGCTACATAACCGCCATTTAGAGCATTGAAGAAAGATTTTAGCTCTATTTCAGGGCTTTTTAGCAGGCTTTCTTTGTAGAAAACCACATTGTTGATAGTCTGTTCTATATCCAAAATTGCCATCGCTCTTTCTTTCTGCTCTTTTGAGATTTGGTTGGTTTCAGGTTTTTGCCCAGCTTTAGGTGTGGAAACTTTTAGTTTTCCTCCGACAAAGCTTGGTCTTTCGCCAAGTCTTTCTCCTCGTTTTACTTTTTCCATCAGCTTTTTAGCAACGAACTCGGGCATTCCATCAGGGATTTTACCTGCTTTTAGTTGTTTCTCTACTTCGGTAAGTTCGCCATTTTTGGACTTCATTTTCTTCTCCATTGCTTTTTTCACGAAGTAAGGCATTTCTCGCTGCGGTGTGAGAAGTTCTCTAGCTTTTTCGATTTCTGATACCGAGATTTTTGCTGTTGCCGCTATAAAATCAGGGCTTACAGCTTTTCCATTAAGGATTTGTAGAACGATATTTTTGGCAGGATTAAGGTAATTTTCGGTAAAGAAAGCCTTTCTTTTCAGCTGCTGGTCGGTCACTTTTCCTGAAATTTTATCCAAAGCAGCGAGGCTGTATGCCAGCGGGTCAGTGCTCATCGCCAGAACGGTAGAGCTGATTTTATCCGAAGTGTAAGGAATGCCCATGGTGTAAAATTCTCCATTGATTTTTTCCGTAGCGATTTCCTCCGCGAAGTTTTCCAGTTTGTCTATTTCCTCCTCAGAATAAGGTTTGGAAGTGATACTGTCCAATCGCAAATCCCTGTGTAAGCCCATTTTAACGGCTATTTTCTTTATTTGTAGAGAAATATCTTTCTTGTGAGCTTCGTCTTGGGTTTTGTAGTAATAATTGATTTTATCCAAAAGTTCATTGAATATAGAACGAGCCTCGCTTTCCGTAAATGCTGGCGTCAGATACGAGATTAAAGTTGCATAAGTACGGCGTTTTGCGATGATGCTTTCTCCGATGTTTCCTATCGTATAGTAGTAGAAATGAGGAACAGCGCCCACCAGAATATCGCCCCAGTCATCGCTGGAAAGAGCCACTTGTTTATTGGGTGTAAATTCTAAACTTCCATGCGTTCCGAAATGAATCATAGCATCTGCCTTGAAGCCTTTTTGAGCCCAAAGATAAGCCCCAATGTAGGCATGTGGAGGGATTTCTTTCACGCCGTGATTTACTTTAAATTCATCATCTGTGCTCAGTGCAGCAGGCGGCTGAGGAAGAATAGCCACATTTCCGAAAACGATTCTAGAAATTGCTAAATATCCTTTTCCATCTTTTTTAGTTCCCATGAAACCTTCGGAAGCGGCTCCATTGTGCTTCATCACTTCTTCGTACATTTGGGTTTGCACGGAGTTTTTGAGCCAGTTTGTGTATTCTGTATCGTTTATGAGAGCAGGTTTTCCATTTTGGATAAAATTGTCAAAACTGCCCATCGCATTGCGGTTATAGACATTTCCCTGTGTGTTGATGAGCTTCTGAAAATCAGCCTCGTTTTCAGGAAGTCCATCTACATTGTATCCTTCGGATTTCATTCTTTTTAGGAAATTGTACAGCGAAGAATTAGTTTCCAATCCCTGCGCAACGAGAGAGTTTTGCCCTTGTCCTTTGAAGTAATAAATGGCAACTTTCTTGTCCTGATTGTTTTTCTTTTTCAGGTTAATGAAATTATTAACAATTTGAGTAAATTTTTTCAATCGGTCAGGAATCGTTTTGAAAACGACCATTCCATCATTTCTTTTCTCCTGAGCAATAAGGACATATGGATACACCGCGCCGTCCAGCTCTGGCATTACGATAGTCTGTCCCATAAATCCACCAAACATTCCCATAGGGTCTTTTAGCCAGTCTTCTTCCAGCTGAATAACGGAAATAGGCGTGAAAATCGGGATGTTTTTTTCTTTTAGCCAATCCACGGTCTGTTCAGGATTGGTCATCTGCAGTCTTCCGTGTGGGAAATAAATCACGGCATCAGGGTTGATCTGCTCCAAAAATTCTACTCTCTTACCGAAAGAAGCGAAAGGATAGACATTTAGCCCAGATTTCTGAAGAGAAACGATGATGCTGTCTATGTGAGCCTTGTTTCCAGAAAAAGGGTCGTGGATACCAGAAACTATGGCGATTTTTGGTTTTCCTTCTTGGTAAAGATTATTTTTTTTGAGATAATCTTCATAGGCTTTTATATCAGAAAAAGCCACTTCTTCATTGATATGAAAGAAAACATCTTCTTTTTTCTCCGTGACTTTTTCAGGTTCTTCAGCAAAGAATTTTTTGCCATCGATGTATTTTCGGACATATCTCGCAAAGTTTTGGAAATTTTTCTTGTTTCCGCTGGAAAGATAGCTGTCCACTTTTTCTGATTGAGATTCGCTCAGACTGCTGATGTCGTTTTCAGGTGAGGTCACAGACACGAAATGTGTAGGGACTTTTTCAGCAGTTTTTATAATGGTATTTCGCTGATTTTCATCTATTTTAATACCCATTCCCCAAGCCAGAATGAAATCATAATTTTTCAATTTATCGAGCTGGTCTAGCGGCACTTCTTCGAATTTGATGAAACTGTCTTCATTGGACAGCGCCATATTGGACACTTGGTAATTTGGGAAATTTACCAACGCGATGCGGGTAGCAGAAGCCCATTTGCTCCATGTGAAATATCCCAAAGAAACGGCAAGAAGTCCTAATATAATGGATAAAATTCTTTTTTTATTTTTCATAATTGTTTAACTTTTATCATTGATTTTCAAGGTTATAACTCTTTGATTAAATCTTTTGTAAAAATATGGAATCTTATAAAGCATTCTAAAAAGGAAAGGGTATCTGCCCTTGTCATAATCACTCATAAAGTATTCATTTTCAATATGTATTTTGGAATTCCAAGCTTCCATTTCTTTGGAATTTAGAAGAGACCATTTGAATTCTGGGCGTGTTTTTCCCTTCATTGTTCCTAATGAATCATGCTTTTTTGAATTTCCAACCAAGGAAAAAGCCAGCATATCAAACACTACGGTAACCTCTTCAAAATGAGCGCACAAAGAGTTAAAAAAGTTCTGAACATCTTTTGGGTCAAAATACATCAAAACACCTTCTATTATGAGTAAAACAGGCTTTCTGTGAGCTTTTACTATTTCTATCCATTTGTAATCAAATAAAGATAGTGAAATAAATGTATTTGTCTCATTTTCAGTGAATAAATGCCGACGAAGCTCAATTACTTCTGGTAAATCAAGGTCGTACCAATGGGTGATTTTAGGCGAGCCAATGCGCTGATAACGAGCATCTAACCCTGAGCCTATCTGCACCACTACTGCATCAGGGTGTTTTTGGATGAATTTTTGAGCTTCTTTATCTATTAAATTTGCTCTGATGCAGACTCCTGCCTGAGAAAATTTAGCATTTTTAAATTTAGAAAAATCGTAATCAATTTTATTGATGATTTCTAAAGCTTTTTCATCATAAAGCAGAGCATTGGAAGGTTTTTTCCGTGTTTCTTCAGCCTTTGCCCAAAGAGTGATGAGCATGGTTTCTGGAACATCTTGTAACCGATTGGTCGAAAATTTATTTTCCATTTTTGGAATCTTTATGGTGTTGAAAATGATTTAGTTATAGTCCGTATCTTGAACTTTTTTATTGAAATTCCATTTTATGCCTAAATAAAATGTCCTTCAGATATCCACAGAGGAGTAGAAGCCTACTTTGTCCGCAGTGTAGCCAAAAATATTATTAATTCCACCAGTCAGAGTAAAGCCTAGCGGAAACTTTGAAGCCAGCTGAAGCCGCCAGATAGAGTAGGGCGCATAGCTGACGAAAGAACTGCTGTCATCATCATATATTTTGGTGCGGCTGAGGTATTTTCCGCTGATGATGATGCTTGGGATGTAATATTTAGCCGAAGGAATGTATTCCGCCTTGAAAGTCAGCGTGTGCGGGCGGTTTTCGGATCTTCTTTTTCCGATGTCGTAGTAGGAATAAGAACCTTTGAAATGGAAGTTTTTGTTCAGTTTGTATATCGCTGATACTTCGGAACTTAGCACATCTGTGTTTCCATGGAAATTGACATGGCGAAGAGTGTCTCCGATGTTCCCTCTCAGGTTGATTTTATCCTTTATTTTTGAATATTGAGTGATGAAAGTTAGGTTCAGTTTTTTAAAGTTAAAATCAATGGAAATATTGAAATTATCGCTTGTTTCTGGTCTTAAATTTTTGTTCCCCATAAGCTGGAATCCTCCTCCCCAAGGGTGGAACCAGTTGGTATAGAGTTCTTTAAGCGTAGGTGAACGGAACCCGCCTGAATATCCAGCGCGAATGGTCATTATATTATCAAATCTATACATTCCCGACAGGCGGAAAGTGAAATATTGTTTAAAAATAGAGTGGTAGTCCATTCTGGCGCCTGTAACTAGGGTCACAGCGGGATTTATCACCCAGTCCTGCTGTGTGAATGCGGAGTAGGTCTGGGCGTTTTCCCTGCCTCCTGTGCTTTCATTTTTGAACATGAAGCTCAGTAGTTTTTCCGAAAGCACCTCGCCGCCAGCTACAAGGGTATGTTTTTTAAACAAATTCTGATTGTATTGGGAGCTGGTTCTCCATATTTCATTTTCGTAGACTTTTTCGTCTTCTTTGAGCAGTTTGTAATATTTAAATTTGTCATACCTGTCAAATGCCCCAGAGATGCTTAGATTTTGATTTTCATTGAATTTAAAGTTGGTTTTTAGCCCAATGTTATAATTGTAATAATGGTCTCTTACCTTTTGGCTTGAAGGGTCACCACCATTTCTCTCACTGAAATAAAATCCTGGTGTGAGGGCGATGTCGATTTTAGGGCTTAGATTGAATGTCAATTTAGGATTAAAGCCATAGTTGATAAATCCAGCGACATTGAGTTCGTTGTATTTTTCTGTAATTATTTCATTTCCAAAAGGGTCTGTTTGCTTTTCTAAAGTCGGGACTCTATCCTTGATGATGTATGGAGTCCTCATTTTGTAGAAAGAAGCAAGGCTGAGGCTTCCCCATTTTTGTTTCGTTCCTATGGAGAGATTTGCCTTGTGGTCTCTGCTGCTGTCGTAGAGGTAGCCAGCATTGATGTCCAGCGGACTTTTAGAGTCTTTGGTGATGATGTTGATCACTCCACCGATGGCATTAGAGCCATAGAGCGAGGAGGAAGCTCCTTTTATGATTTCTATCCGTTCGATGTTGTCTATATCTATCCTTTCGTAGTCTATGTTATCAAAGGTTTCGCCTGCCATTCTTTCGCCGTTCATCAGAAAAAGAACATATTTCCCGCCGAATCCCATCATGTTGATATTAGGACTTCCGCCATTGTATGTGAAATTGATGCCTGAAAATTCGTTTTCCAAGAATGTTTTGAAATCGGTGGACTGAGATTTTTTAATATCTTCAGAGGTGATCACTTGTACAGTGATAGGGACATTTTTTAGGTTTTTCTTTGTTTTGGTAGCGGTGACAATTACTTCTTTGATTTCTGTTTCTTTTTTGTCAACCTTTTTTTTCTCCTGCTGCCCATACAGAGGAATGCTGGTAATAAGTGTAAGGAAAAAAAATTTTCTTAACATATTATTTTTTTGTTTTAATAAAAATAAGATTGCCACAAAACTATATGGCAATCC
>CAUQOP010000043.1:0-6922 GCA_963519505.1 uncultured Flavobacteriaceae bacterium
TTGGTAATCAGCTTTTCAAAATCTTTTCTCTGTGATTTGGAAACCCTTGCGTAGCCGTAGCCAGGCAGGTCAGTAAGATACCATTCTTCATTGACCAAAAAATGATTGATAAGCTGTGTTTTCCCTGGTGTCTGTGAGGTTTTCGCTAAGTCTTTTTGGTTCATCAGGGCGTTTATCAGAGAGGATTTTCCTACATTACTTCGCCCAATGAAAGCATATTCTGGGAGGTTGGGTACTGGGCAATCCTGCCATTTTTGGCTGCTTTTTACGAAGGAAACAGATTTTATTTTCATTTCTAAATTTTGTATTTGAAAAATGGAAGCTAGTAACTAACTTCCATTTGTTAAACTTTATCTTTTAACCAGTTGTAGAGAATTCCATTAAATTCCTCTGGTTTTTCCATCATTGCGGCGTGCCCACATTGGTCTATCCAAAACAACTCAGAATTGGGTATCAGCCTGTTCATTTCTATGGCTATATCTGGTGGAGTCACATTGTCCTGTTTTCCCCAGATGATGCAGGTAGGACATTTGATGTTAGGCAGTTCATTCTGCATATTGTGTTTGATGGCGCTTCTTGCCAGCATCACTGTTTTTATGCCTTTCATTCGGTCGTTTACAATGCTGAAAACTTCATCTACAAGCTCATCTGTAGCTACATCAGGGTTATAAAAAACTTCTTGGGTTTTTCTTTTGATGTATTCTTTGTCGCTTTTTCTAGGGAAACTATCTCCGAAAGAACGCTCATAAAGCCCTGAACTTCCTGTAAGAACAAGAGAATGCACATATTCTGGACGAGCCAAAGTAAGGATAAGCCCTATGTGTCCTCCCATGGAGTTTCCCACCACAGTGACAGGTTTTCCTATCTCTTGTTTGATGAATTTTCCTACAAATTTTGAAATCGCTGTGAGGTTGGTATTTAGCACAGGTAAGTCATAGATAGGCAACTGTGGGACAAATACTTTGAAGCCTTTGTCAGCGAAGAATTCAGCCATTTCCTCGAAATTGCTGAGCCCTCCCATAAGCCCATGCAGAAGAACCATAGGATGACCTTCTCCTTTCTCTATGAAGTGATACTTTTTATCTTTTTTTGTCTTAAAAATCATACCAATACTCACAAAAGTAATCGCAAAGATATTAAATAAAAATGTAAAAAATAGGTTTTATCTCAAAAAAAATGAATATTTACTACCGAAATCATTTTATCATAAGATATAACTTATCCACATGAAAGATAAAATTAGATTTGTTTTAAAAAAATATCTATAATTTTGTAAACTTATAGTATATTAAAGTGAGTTAGAAATGTATCATAAACCTGTTTTACTCGCAGAAAGTGTAGATGCCTTGGTAAATAATCCTGATGGTGTGTATGTAGATGTTACCTTTGGTGGCGGAGGGCATTCTCGTGAGATTTTGTCCAGGCTTTCAGAAAAGGGCAGGTTGTTTAGTTTTGACCAAGATTCAGATGCACTAAATAATGCCATAGAAGACACTAGATTTACTTTGATTAACCAAAATTTTAGATTTTTAGAAAATTCATTGCTGATGTATGGTGTCACTCAGGTGGATGGAGTTTTGGGGGATTTGGGGGTTTCTTCTCATCAGTTTGATAAAGCAGAAAGAGGGTTTTCCATCAGAAGTGATGCTCCTCTGGATATGCGGATGAATAAAATGCAGGACATAGATGCCTATAAGGTTGTGAATGAATATGATGAGGAGGCTTTGGCGGATATTTTCTACTACTATGGAGAACTGAGAGAAGCGAGGAAACTAGCGAGGGAAATTGTCAATAAAAGAAAATCAGTGGATATAAAGACTACGGAAGATTTGAAAAAAGTATTTTCATATGTTCCTACACATAAGAGCAATAAGTTTTTTGCACAGGTTTTCCAAGCGATAAGAATAGAGGTTAATCAAGAGTTGGACGCGCTGAAAGAAATGCTGGTGCAGTCTTCTAATGTATTGAAAAAAGATGGGCGATTGGTGATTATTTCTTACCATTCGTTAGAAGATAGATTGGTGAAGAAATTTTTGAAAAACGGAATGTTTGAGGGAGAGCCAGAGCGTGATGTTTATGGAAATTATCAAAAAATTTTTGAGCTTCCATATAGAAAAGCGATAGTTCCTACGGAAGAAGAAATAGAAGATAACTCGCGAGCAAGGAGTGCAAAAATGCGTGTTGGGATAAAACTTTAAGTAAAAAAATGGCAAAAAGAAAACATCATCATCCTTCAAGGAAATTCACTGTGATGGATCTTCTGAAAGGAAACTTTCTGAATAAGGAAGAGGTGAAGCAGCATTATAAATATATTTTATTTTGCTTCGCCCTTTTGATGATTATGATTTTTACCAATGATTTGGTAAATAAAAAAATAGGAGAAGTCAATGCTCTGAAAAGTCAGGTGGAAGAATACAAGTCTCAGAACGCCTATACCCAGAGCAAATTGATAAAAATAAAACTAGAGTCAGAACTCAGCAAGGAGGTTTTGAGGGATTCTTTGCAGGCATTGGAATCTCACCCTTTGAAGATATTAGTAAAAATGGATAGTTTGGACTATGGCAGAATCAAATGATAAAAAACGAGCGAAAACACTTCAATGGGGCTACCTTTTTGTAATAGTAGCAGCGATTCTGTTTATAATTTTTGGGGTTAGAATTGTCTATTTGCAAAATAATTCAAATGTGGATGACATACAGAGAACCATTCAGGCGAATTATAGAGCAGATACCATTAAAGCAGCGAGAGGAAATCTATATGCTGCCGATGGCTCTATTCTAGCAACCACAGTTATAAAATATAATGTTTTTGTCGATTTTAAAATTATAAAAGATTCTGTTTTTGATAAGAAGGTGGGGATTTTGTCAGATTCTCTACATAAGATGTTTGGGAAAACCAAACAAGAGTTTAGAAGTTCTTTGAAACAACAAAAAAGAAGACAAAACCAGTACTATACATTAGCATTAAATCTTGATTTTGAACAGGTTAACAGGCTTAAAAGATTTCCTATATTCGGAAAATATAATGCGAAAACAAAGACTTATAAAAAAGAAAGATGCCTGATAATAGAACCAAAATACAAAAGGATTTTGGCGACTAACCAAATCGGGGCGGGAACCATCGGGATTGATGATGAACGAGGAAAATCAGGCTTTGAAGGAGCTTTTAGTCAGTATCTTTCTGGGAAAGATGGTAGAAGATGGGTGCAGAGAGTAAATTCTAAACAGTGGAAGCCTATTGATTTTTGGGAAATAAGAGAGCCGATCGATGGGCAGGATGTTTATACCACACTAGATTTGAGGATACAGGATATTGCTCATTCTGCTTTGGAAAAACAGCTCTATGCATTCAGCGCTCATCATGGAAGTGTTTTGGTCATGGAGACAGCAACTGGGAAAATCCGAGCGATGGTGAATCTCCGTAAAAATGAACAAGGTAGGTATGTAGATGCATATAATTATGCCCTAAGGGATGCTACAGAACCAGGTTCTACATTTAAGGTGGTTTCTCTTTTGGCGGCGATGGATGACGGATTTATAGACAAAAATACAACTGTAAATACAGGCGGTGGTATTTGGGAATATAATGGACAGCGGATAACTGACAGCCACATGGGAGGAACTTATGACATTAGTCAAATATTAGCATTGTCAAGTAATGTAGGTTCGGCTAAACTGATAGTAAAATCATATTCGTCTAATCCACAGATATTTATCAATCATCTTAGAAGATGGAAAATGTTTGATAAACTGGATATAGAACTCCCTGGTGCGGCTAAACCTATGATTGTAACACCAGAGAGCAAAAGATGGAATAAGGCGACACTTGCATCAATGTCTTATGGCTATGCTTCGGCATTCAGTCTATTACAGCTTGCTACTTTTTATAATGGAATAGCCAATGATGGCAAAATGGTAAAACCGCTTTTTATCGATAAAATAATGAAAGATGGTAAGGTGACACATACTGCGACTCCGCAGGTTATGGTAGAAAAAATGGCGTCTCCTAAGGCTATCCATATGTTGACAGAGGCTCTCACAAAAGCTGTAGAAAAAGGAACAGCTAAGAGTATCTTTACACCGAATCTGAAAATGGCAGGGAAAACAGGAACTACTCGTTTTGAATACTGGAAAGGAGGCGGAAAATATCAAGCTTCATTTGCAGGGTTTTATCCAGCGGATGACCCTAAATATACTTGTATCGTGATGATTAACCAGCCACAAGGGAATTACTATGGAGGAGTAGTGGCGGCACCTTTATTTAAAGAAATTGCAGGGAAAACATTCCTAAAAACGCCACTTAATATAGGCGAAGAAATGCTGGATGATAAAAAAGTAAATTTAAATAAACTAATCACTCCTAATCCTAAAATAAACATAGTGGGCAGAAAAATGCCAAGTCTGAAAGGATTAGCAGGGAAAAATGTGATTCCTCAGTTGGAGAACTTGGGGTATCGTGTTAGTTATAAAGGAGTTGGGAAAATATTAGAACAGTTTCCAGAAGCAGGAACAGTGATGAAGAAAGACCAAAAAATTTATCTAAGAATGCAGAATTAAAATGAATAGAGAAAAATTTTATTCAGTGGTGTCAGGGAATGACAATCAATCAGTATTGTTGGGCGTTCTACATATTTCTATACTGATATTTGTTTTGAGAAGATTTATCAAAATCCTGAAAGAGGAAGGCAGTTCTTCGGATATGAGTAAGATATTATTAGGGATTTTGGCGGTGGTTATTTTGTTTTCTTTCGTTTTACAAATAGTGAAATTTTTCCGTAAAAAAGGAAAAGAAAATGATAAAGCAGGACTTTTAATTAATGAAGAAGGAATCCTTGATTTAGTTTCTGAAAAAGAAAATCTGGGGCTTATTGCATGGAAGGATATAGAGCAGGTTAGGATTAAAAATAGTTTTTTAGGAGGGGTAAAATTGCTTTTAATGCTTAAAAATCCTAATGAATATATCAATGGAGCAAAGGACTGGAATACTAAAAAGAAGATGAGGCTTCAGTACAGAAAATGGGGAACACCAGCGGTTATCAATATTGATAATTTAGAGGTAAAACCAGATGATTTAGTGAGAGTTATAAAGAATGAAATCCTATTAAATAAAAAAGCTGAATGGGTAGTTTAGATTGAACATAACCCGTAGAATATAAAAGAAATAAAAAAGAATGATTTTAAGTCAAATATTGAGTAGAGTATCTATTTTGGAAAACCTTGGAAGTTTGGAAAAGGAGGTTTCTGAGATAGTTTTTGACAGCAGAAAAGTTGTGAAAAATACTCTTTATACAGCACTGAAAGGCAGCGTTTCGGATGGGCATCTGTATATAGATTCTGCAATAGAAAACGGAGCGAGTGTGATTGTATGTGAAGATTTTCCAGAGAAAATAAATGAAACAGTTACCTACATCAAAGTAAAAAACGCCTCCAAAACTTTGGGAAAAATCGCAAGTAATTTCTATGGAAATCCATCGGAAAAGCTTAATCTCATAGGAATTACAGGAACCAATGGTAAAACCTCTACAGCGACTTTGCTGTTTGATGTTTTCCAGAATTTAGGATTTTCTTCGGCGCTGATTTCTACGGTGGAATATAGAATCGGTGAAGAGGTCATCCCATCTACCCACACCACGCCAGATGTCGTAAGGCTCAATCAGATGCTGGCAAAAGCAGTAGAAAAGGGTTGTGAATACGCTTTCATGGAGGTTAGTTCCCATGGAATTCATCAGGACAGAATAGAAGGACTGAGCTTTAAAATCGCTGGTTTTACGAACATCACGCACGACCATTTGGATTATCACAAAACCTTTTTGGAGTATCTGAATGTGAAGAAAAGATTTTTTGATGAACTGCCCGAAACTGCCGTTGCCATCACCAATATCGATGATAAAAACGGAAATGTAATGCTCCAAAGCACCAAGGCAAAAAAGAAAACCTACGCCTTGAAAACTATGGCGGATTATCAGGCGAAAATATTGGAAGTTGATTTCGATGGAATGCTGCTGAATTTCAATGGGAAGGAGTTTTGGACAACTTTGACAGGGAAATTTAATGTTTATAATTTGTTGCTTGTTTTCGCTATCGCTTCGGAATTAGGATTTGAAGGAAATGAAATTTTACAAGCAATTTCTAAGTTGAAAAGAGTGAACGGAAGATTTGAAACAATGAAATCTGACAGCGGTATTTTCTTCATTGTAGATTATGCCCACACGCCCGATGCTTTGGAAAATGTCTTGGACAGCATCAATGAAATTCGAACGAAGAACGAAAGGCTGATTACCGTTTTTGGCTGTGGAGGAGATAGAGATAAAGAAAAACGCCCTAAAATGGGAAATGTAGCTTCCGTGAAATCCACGCTGGCTATCATCACTTCTGATAATCCAAGAACAGAAGAGCCTTTGGAGATAATTAAAGAGATAGAAGCAGGCGTAGAACCGCAGAATTTCAGCAAATATACTTCTATTCCAGACCGAAAAGAAGCGATAAAAATGGCGATAAAATTTGCTGAACCAAAGGACATCGTCCTCGTTGCAGGAAAAGGACATGAAACTTACCAAGAAATCAATGGTGTGAGACATCATTTTGATGATAAAGAAGTGATAAAAGAACTATTAACCCTAATGGGAAAGTAAAACAATAAAAACGGACGAATAAAATGCTATACTACTTATATGAATATTTAACGAGTCAAGGAATCCATATCCCAGGGTTGAATTTGTTGCGATATATTTCATTTCGTGCAGGGATGTCTGTGCTTTTGTCCTTGTGGATAGCCCTTGTTTACGGAAAGAAAATCATTAACTTCCTCCGAAGAAGACAGATGGGAGAGCTCGTGAGAGACCTCGGATTAGAAGGACAGAAACAAAAAGAAGGAACACCAACGATGGGCGGTCTGATTATCATTATTTCTACACTGATTCCAG
>CAUQOP010000044.1:0-6916 GCA_963519505.1 uncultured Flavobacteriaceae bacterium
ATATAGAAGATTTTCAGAAAATGACCTTCCAAGAAGGCGAAATAGACAGCAGATACAGAGTGGGCGACAGGGTGTCCTGCGACCTAAAAACGCTCTACGATGGGGTAAATCTTGTTATAAAAAATTAAAATCAATCCCAAAGTAACAAGCGTTGCCTATTTAAAATTTTGTTTTGCTTGTTATAATAGTTTATTTTTGTCCAAAATAAAATTTTGTTTCAGAAAATAATCATATTTCCTTTTGTGATGCTGGTTCGTTTTTATCAGCTCGCCATTTCGCCATGGCTGGGGAGCAACTGCCGTTATCAGCCCACATGTTCTCAGTATATGCTGGAAGCCCTGAAAACACATGGTCTTCTGAAAGGATTATTTTTAGGAACAAAGAGAATTTTGAGCTGTCATCCATGGGGAGGCAGCGGCTATGACCCAGTTCCACCTAAAAAAAGAAAGTAAATTTAAAATGAAAGATAAAATAAGATTTTTTATTCTGTTTGCATTATTGCCGTTTCAGTTGTTCTTTTCACAAGAATACAAAAATGGTTTTTCCAACGGAAGTATAGTAACTAAAAAGGGAAGCACTCCTGTGAAAATATTTGTAAGCCCTGATATGAAGCAGGTTTATGATGCTCTCGGTTCAGAGAATGCAGATGTTTTGGTTATTCTTAATAAATACAATACAGAGCTGTCTGGCCAGAGAGAATATGAGTATTTGGCTCCATATTATGAGGAGTTTAAAAAGAAAGGCTATTTTATTCTTAATGAGAATTTTATGCCTGTCGGCGAGGAAGGAATGTCCATAGAATCCCTCAAAAGCTACAAATATATTTTGAAGTCCAATCAGCTGACAAAGCTGGATTCACAGATGAGTAAAATGGTATGGCTAAATACCGAGTTTAGCATTTGGAATCCAAATGAAGGCATAGACATTTTTGGTTTTAAACTGAGATATTACGGGCTGATGTTTGTTTTTGCTTTTGGATTTGGGATTTTGATCATGAGACAAATTTTCAAAATTGACAATGTAGATGACAAGTTCATAGATCCGCTCTTTACATGGACATTGCTGGGAACTATTTTTGGGGCGAGAATAGGGCATGTGGTTTTCTATGAGCCAAGTTTGTTTGTGACTGATTTTTGGAGTGTTTTCCTGCCCATCAGGACGAAACCTACGCTGGAGTTTACAGGTTTTTCTGGGCTGGCGAGCCACGGTGCTACTATCGCATTGATTTTGACTACATTATATTATAGTTATAGAATTATTAAGAAAAATCCTTTTTGGGTTTATGACAGATTAGGAATTGTTATTGCATTAGGAGGGGCTTTTGTGCGAATGGGGAATTTTTTCAATTCTGAAATTATCGGAAAACCAGCGAGCGAAACTTCACCGTTTGCGATACTTTTTCTACAGCAAAGCATGGAATACGGAGCCATAGTTCCGAGATATCCTACTCAGCTTTTTGAGGCTTTTGGGTATGTTTGTTTATTTATTTTATTGGCTGTTTTGTATAAATTTACTCGTAAAAAATATCAGCAGGGATGGCTGTTTGGGCTGTTTTTCGTGATACTTTGGAGTATTCGTTTCTTTGTAGAATTCTTGAAAGAGCCGCAGGGAAATGAGGTTATCACATTTGCAGGGCTCAATACTGGGCAGGTTCTGAGTATTCCATTTATGCTGGCAGGTGTGGCGATTATGATTTATTCCAAGAAAAATAAAATAGAACCAGCTGAATAAGGTTGATTTACAAGGTTTTTGCTTTGTAATCAATTTTTGAAAAAGAAGAAAATGATTTTAAATTCAAAAATTTACAGACAGGAAATTCAGGAAACTCCTCTGTTGGTTTTTCATGGATTGTTCGGAATATCAGATAATTGGGGGACTTTTGGAAGGGAATTTGGTCAGTGGATGCCTTGCCATTTGGTGGATTTGCGTAATCACGGAAAAAGTTTTCATTCGGATGAAATGTCTCACCAGATAATGGCGGAGGATATTTTGAGCTATATCAATCATTATCAATTAGATAGGGTTAATCTTTTGGGGCATTCGCTTGGTGGCAAGGCAGTAATGCAGTTTGCGATTTCTTATCCAGAGAGGGTAAATAAACTTATCGTCGCAGACATAGCGCCGAGGGCTTACAGACCGCATCATCAGGTGGCTTTTGAAGCCTTGCTAAGTGTGGATTTTTCTGCTGTTTCAGCTCGTAAAGATGTGGAACTTCAGCTGGAAAAATACATTACGGACAGAGCCATGCTTTTATTCCTTCTCAAAAATCTCTATTGGGAGAAGGAAAACAAACTGAGCTGGAGATTTAACCTAAAAACTCTTTCCGAGAAATATGCTGATTTGGTGGGAAATATAGAAGCGAAAGGAGTTTTCGGCGGGAAAACTTTATTCCTCGCTGGCGAAAAATCTAATTACATTCTTCCAGAAGATGAAATCCTAATTCGTGAGAAATTCCCTGACAGCCAGATTGTTAAAATTAAAAATGCAGGGCATTGGCTTCAAGTAGATAATTCGCAAGATTTTAACAATTCTGTTAAAGATTTTTTAATAAAAGACTAATCATAACATAGATCAATTTTCATGTAAATAAAAAGTTTTATATTTACAAAAATTAAAAATTTTAAGATTATGTCAAGTATTAAAACTATAAATCCTGCCACAGGCGAGGTATTAAAAGAATATCCAGAGATGACATCTGGTGAGGTTTCAGAAATTATCGCACAGGCTGATGCAACCTTTAAAGAATGGCGTAAAAAGCCTTTTTCAGAAAGAGCAAAAGTACTCTATAATGCTGCAAGAATCATGCGTGAGCGCAAAGAAGAGTTGGGTAAATTATGCTCTATCGAGATGGGAAAACTTCACAGAGAAGGTATCGCAGAGGTGGAACTTTGTGCAGGTATTTTTGAATATTATGCAGAAAATGGAGAAAAACTATTGGCGGATAAGCCTTTGGAAACACCACACGGAAAGGCGTTCTTGTCTTATGAGCCGATAGGTGTGATTCTGAGCGTTCAGCCTTGGAATTTCCCTTTCTATCAGACTACTCGTTCTGCTGCGCCTAACCTTATCGTAGGGAATACAATAGTGCTGAAACACGCATCTAATGTGCCGCAGGCAGGAGAAATGATGGAAAAAATTCTTTTAGAAGCAGGCGCACCTAAGGGGGCTTACACTAATATTTTTGTTCCTGGTTCTAAAGTGTCAGAAATATTGGATGACCCAAGAGTAAAAGGCGCAGCCCTTACAGGAAGTGAACCAGCAGGAGCTAGTTTCGCATCTGCAGCAGGGAAAAATGTGAAAAAATCAATCTTGGAACTTGGTGGAAGTGATGCTTTCATCGTTATGCCAGATGCTGATTTAGATAAAGCTGTAGAAACTGCTGTGAATGGCAGACTATGGAATGCAGGGCAAGTGTGTGTTTCTCCAAAGAGAGTTATCGTTCCAGAAAGCCTTTATCCAGCGTTCCTTGAAAAAGCTACACAGCTGTTTGGAAATGCTAAAGTGGGAGACCCTCTTGATCCAGAAACTCAGTTGGCTCCTTTGAGTAGTGTGAAGGCAAGAGAAGATGTTTTATCTCAAGTAGAAAAAGCCGTAGCACAAGGAGCAAAACTAGTGACAGGAGGTAAAAAAATAGAAGGTCCAGGAGCATTTATGCAGCCTACTATTTTGACAGATATTAAAAAAGGAATGGACGCTTATTCAGACGAAATATTTGGACCAGTGCTGATGATTTATTCTGTGAAAAATATGGACGAAGCCGTAGATTTGGCTAATGATACTAAATACGGTCTTGGTGGAACGGTTTTCGGAACGGATGTAGAAGAAGCAGTGAAAATCGCACGAAGAATAGATACAGGAATGGTCTATATCAATCATGTAACAGGGATTTCGCCAGAACTTCCATTCGGAGGAACTAAAAACTCTGGATATGGTAGAGAGCAGTCCATAGAGGGAATATATGAGTTTGTTAATTCTAAACTAATCAGGGTAACTACTCCTGATGCAGCTTATTAAAATATTATGCAAAATTTAAAAGGAAAAACAGCCCTTGTAACAGGGGGAGGGCGAGGATTAGGTAAAGCCGTAGCTTTGGCTCTGGCGGCAGAAGGTGTAAATGTAGCCATTACGGGTAGAAATGAAAACAATCTGAAATCCGTAGTTGCTGAGATAGAGAGTAAAGGCGTGAAATCATCTTATTCAGTTTTTGATGTAACTGATAAGAAGCAAGTTTTTGCTTCATTAGAAAAATTACAAAATGACTTCGAGAAGTTTGATATTCTTATCAATAATGCTGGGATAGCGGCTTTCGGAGGAATTTTAGAAATGGATGATGAGCAGTGGGAAGACATCGTGAAGACCAATCTTTTTGGGCCTTACTATGTGGTGAAAGCTGTGGTGCCAGGGATGGTGGAGAAAAAATCTGGCGATGTGGTGAATATTTCTTCAACAGCAGGTCTGAAAGGAAATGCGCTTACTTCGGCATATTCTGCATCTAAATTTGGATTGATAGGAATGTCAGAATCTATGATGTTTGAACTTCGTAAGCAGAACATTCGTGTGACAACTCTTACGCCAAGTACGATTTCAACGGATATGGCTAAAACAGACCTGAAAATCACGGATGGAAACCCTGAAAAGGTGCTTCAGCCAGAGGATTTCGCGGAGCTGGTGGTAGATTTATTGAAGCTGAACAAGAGAGCAATGCTGGCTTCAGCGGCGCTTTGGTCTACAAATCCATAAAAATTACTTTTTTAACCATATTAAAAGAGACTTTGGCTTATCTTTGCCAAAGTCTTTTTATTTAAAAATTGCATGAAAATATTGTTGCTTGATAACTATGACAGTTTCACTTATAATTTGGTTCAGATGGTGGAACAGATTGTAGGGAAGGAGTTTGTCTATGTTTTTAAAAATGATGAAATTTCAACGAAAGAAGTAGAAAAATACGATAAAATCATCCTTTCTCCAGGACCAGGCGTGCCTAGTGAAGCTGGGATTTTGCTGGATGTGATAAAGGAATTTGCGCCAAAGAAACCTATTTTAGGCGTTTGCCTTGGTTTACAGGCGATTGCAGAGGTGTTTGGTGGAAAGCTGATTAACTTGAATAATGTCTATCACGGAGTTGGGATTTCTACGGTTATCATTGAAGATAATGCAAAGATATTCAGCGGTTTGCCTTCTGAAATTATTACAGGGAGATACCATTCTTGGGCAGTGGATTCTAACGGATTCCCTGAAGAATTACAAATCACGGCGGTAGATGAGCAGGGTATCATCATGGCATTACAGCATAGAAAATATGATGTTCATGCGGTGCAGTTTCATCCAGAAAGTGTATTGACACCTTGTGGGGAGAAGATTTTGGGGAATTTTTTAAAAGATTAAAAATTTTTTAAGCCATCATTGTAAGGCTTAGAGCCATAATAGCCATACCAAAAATCAAACCATAAATGGAAAGATGATGTTCTCCAAATGCATGGGTAGCAGGTAATAGCTCATCAAGAGATATGAAAACCATAATTCCAGCTACTATGGCAAATATCTGTCCCATCAAAACAGGAGTAATAAATGGCATTAAAACAAGATATGCAGCAATAGCTCCGATAGGTTCTGCTAGACCAGAGAGCAAGGACATCAGAAATGCTTTTTTCTTGTTTTTAGTTACTTGGTAGATGGGGACAGCTACTGCTATGCCTTCGGGGATGTTATGGATGGCTACAGCAGTTGCAATGGCTATACCTAATGTGGGATTTTCAACTCCTGCAATGAGGGTGGCTATCCCCTCAGGAAAGTTATGAATAGCAATAGCAAATGATGTTAAAATCCCCATTCGCATTAGCTTAGAACCTTTTTTTATCGGTTTTTCCATATTTTCTAAGTGTTGAATTTCATGAGGGTTTTCAAATGAGGGAATTAAACGGTCTATAATGCCAATGAATAAAATTCCGCCAAAGAAACATAACCACATGGTTAGCAATCCTTTTGTATTTCCCATCTCTTCGGTAAGGATTTCTCTGGATTGAACTAAAAATTCTGCAAAGGATACCAAAATCATCACTCCAGCGGAAAGTCCCAAGGAAAAAGATAATAATTTTTTGTTTGTCTGCTGAGTGAAAAAGACAATCAGCCCCCCAATTCCAGTGGATAATCCTGCAAATAAAGTCAATAAAAATGCGATAAAAATATGCTGTTCCAAAATACTAAATATTTATATCACAAATCTAAAAAATAAAGGTAAGAATAACTAGCACTAAGATAAATATTTTAAAAATTCCCAGAATTTTCTATTTTTCAAGTAGTTGAGTGAATTTTCGTTGCGGTAGGCCTCTTGTTCAAAACTGATTTTTTCATACGCCATTTCTCCATTTCTCAGTTTGATATACCAATATAAAAACTCAGCGAGATACCAAATGTAAAATAGAATAATGCCCATTTCCAGCTGCTGCCGAAGGTGTATTTTTTCGTGGTTGATAAGGGTGTGGTTATTTTTCAGCCTTTTATCTTTTAAAATAATAAAGGGAAAGATGGCAATTCCTAAAATTTTTGTATTTTTGAGCAAAGTTTGGCACACTATTATCATTCAACAAAAATAAAATAAATTTTGTATAACACTAAAAAAATAAAGATATGAACAGAATAAAGTATTTATTCCTATCAGTAGGGATGGGGCTTCTGATGGCGTCCTGCAGCCCGTTTAGAGTAGTTTCAGATTATGACCCGAAGGCTAACTTTTCTGAGTACAAGACTTATTCTGTAAACTTGGAAGAGCTGAAACTGAATGACATAGACCAAAGCAGAGTGACAGATGAATTACAGAAACAGCTTGCAGAGAAGGGATTATCACAGAGTAATGATGCAGCAGATTTGGTGATTCAGGTCAAGGCAAATCACAAGCTGGTAAGAGATACCTATGTGA
>CAUQOP010000045.1:0-6825 GCA_963519505.1 uncultured Flavobacteriaceae bacterium
ACCAGCAAGTGCTGAATCTACTACTACGGGTACTCTTGGAGCAATATAGCCTCTTCCGCCAGATTTTAGCACTTCGCCAACGCCTTCTTTATTGATGTCAAAAGTTACTTCTTTCCCCTCTCTCATTACGGTTACTTGGTCAGCAAAGAGCATATTTATTGCGGAATTATTGAAAGACAGGGCAGGTTTTCCATCTATTTTTAAGATTTTATCTCCTGGTTTTAGTCCCATTTTCTGTCCTGCTTCATTTACAGAAATTCCATTCTCCATTTTAGAATTATTATAGAAAACCTCTCCTTTGAAGAAACTTAATGAAGCGAAAATTATCCACGCCAAAAAGAAATTGACAGTAACCCCGCCAAGCATGATGATAAGCCTCTGCCAAGCAGGTTTGCTACGGAATTCCCAAGGTTCAGCAGGTTTTTTCAGTTGTTCTGTATCCATGCTTTCATCCACCATTCCTGCTATCTTTACATAGCCACCCATAGGCAGCCACCCGATGCCCCATTTTGTGCTTTCTGGGTGCTTTCTCCAGTCACTATCTGGCAGGTTTTTTATATTGATAGGAACTTCTTTTTTCTCTCCATCTATCTCGATGACTTCTGTATCAGGCTGATTTTTAGAGAAAAATTTGTATTGCCATTTTCCATTGATTTTTTTCATTGAAAATAAAGAAAACCAAGGGTCAAAAAATAGGAAAAATTTCTCTGCGCGGGTCTTGAACCATTTTGCAGGAAGATAATGCCCTAATTCATGTAAGAAAACTAAAATAGAAATACTTAGAATGAACTGAAATATTTGTATTGCTAAATCCATCAAATTTAAAATTAAAATCGTGCAAAGGTAATAAAAACATTATTAAATATTTTTGGTTTCAAAATAAAAATAATAGATTTACAAACAAAAGTCAAAAAATATGAAAATAACAGCGTTAAATTTGGATATTCGATGGAAATCTCCAGAGGAAAATATCAATATCATTGAAGAAAAACTAAAAGATGAGCAAGCGGATGTATTTCTTCTCCCAGAGATGTTTACTACTGGATTTTGTGTTGATACGGAAGAGGTAGCAGATAGTAAAGGCGAAACCCTTGCATGGATGAAGCGTTTTGCGGAGAAGAAAAAATCAGCAGTGGGAGGGAGTGTTTCAGTGAAAGAAGATGGGCGGTTTTATAATAGATTTTATTTCGTGGAACCTTCTGGGAAAGTCCATCAATACGATAAAAAACACTTGTTTTCTTTTGGCGGAGAGGATAAAATCTATACACCAGGAAAGGAGCGTTTAGTGGTTGATTATAAAGGAGTTAGGTTTTTGCTTCTGGTGTGCTATGATTTGAGATTTCCTGTATTTGCAAGAAATGTAGATAATTATGATGTAATGATAGATGTAGCCAGCTGGGCTGAACCTCGTATTTTGGCATGGGAAACTCTTTTGAGAGCTAGAGCTATTGAAAATCAGTCGTTTGTGTTCGGTGTTAATAGGATAGGGATAGATGGTTCTGGGTTGAATTATCCAGAAAGCACCCGTTGTTTCTATGCCGATGGGACAGAGATTTCTGAGAAAAAGGGAGACATCATATCAGCAAATATAGATTTGGAGAAACTAAATTCTTTTAGACAGAAATTTAAAGTCCTTTTAGACAGAGATGAATTTGAATTAAAATAGAAAAATGGAGCCATTATAAAGCTCCATTTTTTATATAAATATAATTTCTTAAAAATCCTCGTCAGAATCTATTGTGAAAGAACGGGATTTGAAGTCTTTGTCATGTTTTTCAGAAATTACATCTTCCCCTTTTTGTTCAATAATAAAATCTTTAGTTTCATTAAACATTTCTAAGAAACCTTTGAAATCTTCTTTGTAAAGATAGATTTTGTGTTTTTCAAAAGTTGCTTCACCACTTTCATTAAAATTTTTCTTGCTTTCTGTGATAGTAAGGTAGTAGTCGCCTGCTTTTGTCTCTCTCACATCAAAGAAATAAGTTCTCCTTCCTGCTTTTAACACCTTTGTAAAAATTTCATTTTCTTGGCGTTCTTTGTAATCACTCATTTTATTGTTATTTTAATAATGCTCAACAAATTTAAGATAATTTTTTAAATTTTCATAGAAAAAATCAAAAAAACTATCAAAAATCATGTATTTGGTTTACAGATTTATTTTTTTACTGCTTGTAACGGTTTCTCTGTGGGTGATGATGATAGCGGTGCAGTTGGCAACTTCTTTTTCTATATTGGTCAAAATGTTTTGTTCGGTTTTGGTGTCTAGAGCGGATAGACAATCATCAAAAATGACGATTTGAGGCTGTTTGATAAGGGCTCTGGCTATACAGATTCTTTGTTTCTGCCCGCCTGAAAGCATCACGCCTCGTTCTCCTACCACGGTCTGGTATTTGTCTTTGAAGAACATCACATCATTATGAATGTCAGCTATTTTCGCAAATTTTTCTATCAGTTCAGGCGTAGGATTGTCTATCGCAAAACCAATGTTATTTTCTATGGTATCGGAGAAAAGATAACTTTCCTGCGGAATGTAGCCGATGAATTTTCGGTAAAGTTCCAGATTGTGTTCTTTTAGGTTTTTGCCGTCTATCAGTATTTCTCCTTCATCTGGGTCTATCAGCCTGCAAAGAAGGAGAGCGATGGTGGATTTCCCGCTTCCTGTTTTTCCTGTGATGGTGATAAATTCTCCAGCATTTACTTTAAAACTTAAATTCTCCACAGCTTTGATGCCTGTATTGGGATAGGTGTAGCTCACATTTCGGAATTCTATATCTCCTTTGATTTCGTAAATGTCATGATTGGTATTTACGATATCGGAATGAATATCCATAAATTCATTTATCCTCTGCATGGAGGCTTCTGCCCGTTGGTTGATGGAAGTCACCCAGCCCACGGTGCTGAATGGAATCACCATGGCATTGGCATACATAAAGAAATTAGCAATCATACCGATGTTGATTTCTCCATTAATGTACTTCTGTCCGCCGATGAATAAAATAGCGATATCCAAAATTCCTACAATCAGAATCATAGAAGTATAAAAGAAATTTTCGTACTTGGCTAAATCTACCGATTTGTTTTGGTAGCTTTTTATTTTTTCACCGTATTTGTCTTGGACATATTTTTCTTTGTTAAAAAATTTCACCACTCTAATTCCCGAAAAACTATCCTGCACGAAAGTGGAAATCGCAGACTGGCTTTCCTGAACCAGCTTTGATTTTTTTCCTACAATTCCGCTTACTTTATACACAGAAAGAGAAAATATAGGAAGCAATATCAGAATGACAAGTGTCATCTCCAAATCAGTCCTTATCATATAAAAACTGGTAATCATCAGCAAGATGATGAGGTTCGCTACATACATCACACCAGGGCCGAGATACATTCTAATGGCGATAATGTCTTCGCTGAGACGGTTCATAAGGTCGCCTATGCTTGTCTTTTTGAAATTTGTAAGGGAAAGACTTTGGTAGTGCTGGTAGATTTCGTTTTTTAGTTCGTATTCTATTTTTCTAGATGTCACTATGATGGTTTGTCTCATCATGAACCGAAAAACTCCTGCAATGATGGATGAGCCTATGATGACACCTCCATTGATAAGAAGGGTTTTTATAATGGTATCGCTGTCAGTGTTTTCACTGCTCAAAACCTGCTGTATAGCATCTATGGTATCTCCCAGATATTGTATCCAGAAAATATTGAAAAAATTACTAAGAAAAATAAATAAAACTCCTAATGAAAGCATATTTCTATGTTTCCAAAAATAGGGATTAAGGGATTTTAGGGCTTTCATTCTTTTTTACATGTTTGTAGGGAGGATAATCATAAGTGTAGTTCCTTTTCCTTCTTTGGAGCGGATGGAGATTTCTCCCTTATAGTCTTCTATCATTCTTTTTACCATTGCCAGTCCAAGGCCTGTTCCACTGGATTTGGTGGTAAAATTGGGTTCAAAGATTTTTTCTAATTTGTTCTCAGGGATTCCGTTTCCGTTATCCTCTATGGATAGGCTTATTTTTTTATTTAAAAGTTCCAGATTGATTTTGATAAAAAAGTCTTGCTTCTCATTTTTTGCTTGCTGGGCATTTAGGATGAGGTTGGTCATTATCCTTTGGAAGAAAGATTTATCAAAGTTTATGAGAATATTATTCTGTTTAGGATGAAATATGATTTCATTTTTATCATCAAAAATCCTTATGAGGGATAAAATTTCATTGTTCACATTGATTACTTCATTCTTTTTTTCGGGTAGTTTCGTAAACTCCGAAAAAGCTCCAGCCACTTTTGCTATTAGGTCTATTTGGTCTTCCATAGAGGCGCAGAGTTTTTTTACTTTATCTTCTATCTCAGGGTCGTTTTTATCAAATTTCCTTTCAAAATTTTGGATAAGGAGTTTCATGGGCGTTAGCGGGTTTTTGACTTCGTGAGCCACCTGTTTCGCCATTTCGCGCCATGCAGACTCTTTCTCTTTGAAGAATAGTAGCTTTTTTTGTTCCTCTATCATCCGTATGGTTCGGTTATAGGAATTGATGAGCGGAGTAAATTCATCATCGTTGTAATATCGGATGGGTTTTATTTCTTCATTAAGGTCTATTTGTGTGATTTTTTGTGAAATTTTCCTGATGTTTTTCGTTAGTTCATCAGAAATCCTCCAGCTTAGCCATATTCCAAGGGCGATGATGATGATGTTCGCCGCAACCATGATTTGGATATACTGATTAAAGGTATCCAAACGGGTGTTATCACTATGATAAAAAGGAAAAAAAACAATCGCGACGGGCTCCAGCATGTTGTTTAGAAGTGGGATATAGGAGGCTGTTAGATTGTCATCCTCATCTTTTATGTATTCCACAGCATCAAATCTGTTCCCTTTTTTCAGGATTTTTTTTAGGACTTCTTCTGGGATTTCTTGTGGAGAAACTTGGTTTTTCTCTTTGTTGGAAAGCAGGAATTTCCCTTGTAGATTATAGATGATAATGTCCTGCTTGTTAATATCCGAGATTTCTAGAATTTTTTTCTCCAAGATGGGTTTTATGTTTTCTTCGGTTACAGTCGTGTGGCTCACGGCATAGTCCAGCGAAGACATTAATATTTCTACTGTTTGGCGTAGTCTTTCTTTGTTTTGGGTTTCGGTGTTTTTTTTGAAAACAAGATAAGAAATTACTGTTACACCTATGATACTCAGTAGGGTAACCAGCATAAATCCGAAGAAAATTCTCGTTCGTATGTTTCCTTTGATGATGGAGCTCATGGGCTATTTTTTCATAAGTTTTGCTACATATTTCCCAATGATGTCAAATTCCAGATTTACTTTACTGCCAATCTCTAAATTCTTTAAATTAGTATGTTCCCAAGTGTAAGGAATTATCGCCACCGAAAACTCATTTTCTCCGCTGTGAGCTATGGTCAGGCTGATGCCATCCACGGTGATAGACCCTTGTGGAACGGTTGTGAATCCATCTTTCTCGGTGTATGTTATCGTTATGTAGTGGCTGCCGTTTAGGTTTTCTATGGATTTTATTGTCCCTGTTTGGTCTACATGTCCCTGCACGATATGCCCGTCCAATCTGCCATTCATCAGTACGCATCTTTCTAGATTTACTTTTGTGCCTATCTTCCAGCTTCCCAGATTGGTTTTTTCCAAAGTTTCTTGTATTGCAGTTACTCCATATCGCTGATTTTCAATTTTTTCTATGGTCAGGCAGCAACCGTTGTGGGAAAGACTTTGGTCTATTTTTAGTTCATCTGTAAAAGGGCAGCTCATTGTAAAATGAACACTTGTTCCCCGAGTTTCTATATTTTCTACTGTGGCAGTGGCTTCTACTATTCCTGTAAACATAAATTTAAAGTATTTTTGAATAAATCTGTTTTCTTCTCAAAAAATTAAACTAATTTTGCTCTTTTAAGAGCCAAAGTTAAGCAAAATGGAATTTAAACATAAAATAAAAGTAGGAATTTCTATCGGAGACTATAATGGAATAGGTCCAGAAATTATCCTTAAAACATTGAAAGACAAGAGTATGCTGGATTTTTTCACGCCTGTGATTTTTGGTTCAGGGAAGCTCTTCTCTTTTCAGAAAAATGTATTTAAACTGCAGTTTAATTTTAACTATATCCTCCACGCCTCCGAGGCGGTAGATGGACAGATAAACATTGTAAATCTTCGCAAAGATGAAATGGAGGTGAAATTCGGTACGCCCACAGAGGAATCTACCAAACTGGCAATAGACTCGTTAGAAGCTGCGGCAAATGCCCTTATGAAGGGTGAAATAGATGTGCTGGTAACTGCGCCTATCAATAAGGATGAAATGATAAAACACGGTTTCCCATACACAGGACATACCGAGTATTTGGAGAAAAAATTTGCAGCCAAAGGATTGATGTTTTTGGTAACAGAGGATTTAAAAGTAGCGGTTTCTACTCACCATATTCCACTAGCGAAAGTAGCAGAAACAATTACAAAACAAAGGATAATAGACCAAGTAAAACAGATGAACAACTGTCTGAAACTGGATTTCTCCATCGAAAGACCAAAAATCGCAGTGCTTGGGCTGAATCCACACTCAGGCGATGGCGGAACGATAGGAATGGAGGAAAAAGAAATCATAGAACCAGCCATCAAGGAATTGTTCGACCAAGGTTTTATGGCTTTTGGGCCTTATCCAGCGGATAGTTTCTTCCAGCCAGAAAAATACAAGCATTTTGATGGAGTGTTAGCGATGTATCATGACCAAGGGCTCACACCATTCAAAACCATAGCGTATGAAAACGGAGTGAACTACACGGCGGGAATGCCACTCATTAGAACATCTCCAGACCATGGAACGG
>CAUQOP010000046.1:0-6766 GCA_963519505.1 uncultured Flavobacteriaceae bacterium
TAAATACACCATTATAGGTTTTGATGTGGTTAGTGATATGTTGGCAAGGGAATCAAAAGGCGAAGTCCTAAGAAATATGAGTAAGGTTCAAACTCAGTTGGCTACCAAGTTTGAGTATATCCGAAACAAAAAGAATGGGGCTTTTGTGAATACTGGATTTAGAGTAGTGAGATTGGTTCCTTAGTTTTTTTAATAATAAAATAGATTTAGATTTTTCAAAAATATGAAAGCATTAGTGTTTCCTGGACAAGGATCTCAGTTTGTGGGGATGGGTAAGGATCTTTATGATTACCGTAAGGAGATTAGAGATTTGATGAATTCTGCTAATGATATATTGGGATTTGATATTTTGTCAGTGATGTTTGATGGGACAGAAGAGGATTTAAAGAAAACCAAAATAACTCAGCCAGCTATATTTATTCATTCTGTAGCTATTGTAAAGGCAATCGATACAATAGGAGCGGGAATGGTGGCAGGACACTCTTTGGGTGAGTTCTCTGCTTTGGTAGCGAATGGAGTTTTATCGTTTAAAGATGGGCTGGAGCTGGTTTATCAAAGAGCTTTGGCTATGCAGGAGGCTTGTGATATCAATCCTTCCTCTATGGCGGCGGTGCTTGGGCTAGATGATGATAAAGTAGAAAAAATTTGTGCAGAGATAGAGGGACTTGTAGTTCCTGCGAACTATAACTGCCCAGGGCAGCTCGTAATTTCTGGTGAAACATCAGCAGTAGAAAAGGCGTGCGAAGCCCTAAAAGCAGCTGGAGCAAAAAGAGCGCTTTTACTGCCTGTGAATGGAGCTTTCCACTCTCCTTTGATGCAGCCAGCACAAGAAAAATTAGCAGAAGCAATAGAAGGAGTTAAGTTTAATAACCCTATTCTTCCGATTTATCAGAATGTAACAACGACTCCTGTGACAGACCCAGAGGAAATAAAAAAAAATCTGATAGCACAGTTGACAGGTCCTGTAAAATGGACACAAACGATACAAAATATGGTAAAAGATGGCGCTGACCATTTTGTGGAAGTGGGACCAGGGAAAACATTACAAGGATTGATAAAGAAAATATCGCCTAGTATTATGGTTTCATCAGGGATATAACGGATTTTGTAATCTGTAAAAAATATTGCTATTCTTGGATATTCCGAGGATAGCAATTTGTTTATAAATATTATTTACCTTTGTTTTATGGAAAGTTTTTTTTCACATGGCAAACTGCTTCTTACCTCAGAATATTTCGTGCTGGATGGGGCAACGGCATTGGCTGTCCCTACCAAATCTGGACAAAATCTCTGTGTAGAAGAAAAAAAAGACGGCAAGGCTCTTGTTTTTTGGGAGGCTTATCATAACGGGCGGCTTTGGATGAGTGCAGAAATTGATTATCTCAATTGGAGAATTATAAAAACTAATCTTCCCGAAAATGCTGAATTCATTATGAATGTTCTCAGAAATATTCAGAAACTTTCATCATCTCATTTACAAGATAAGAAATCCTATTTCATCAAGACCAATCTCGAATTTCCTGCTAATTTTGGCTGGGGGAGCAGTTCTACGCTGATGGCAAATCTTGCCAAATGGGCTGGAATAGATGCTTTTGAGTTGAATGAAATGTCTCTTGGTGGAAGCGGTTATGATATAGCAGTGGCAATGGAGGGAATGCCTGTTCTGTATCAGCTAAATTGGAAAAATAGAGAGATAAAACAAGTAGATTTTAATCCAGAATTTAAGGAAGAATTGATATTTGTCCATCTCAATCAAAAACAAGACAGCCGCGAAGGCATAAAACTCTATAAATCCAAACCAAAATCAAAGGAAATAGTTGGCGAGTTTTCGGATTTGACAGAGAGAATTTTAAATTGTAAAAACATCGATGAGTTTTCTGATTTAATGGAAATTCACGAAAAAAAAGTTTCCGCATTTTTGGGACTTACTAAAGTCAAACAGCAGTATTTCCCTGACTGCCCTGTTTTTGTGAAAAGCCTTGGGGCGTGGGGAGGAGATTTTGTGATGACAAGGAAATTTCAAGGATATGAAAACTTTTTTCATGGACACGGATTTCATACTTTTTTTGACTGGAATGAAATAATTAAGTAAAACTGAGCTAAATCATAGGAAAAACCTAAAAATATCAATACATTTGCGTATAGTTAATTTATATAAAAATATTTAACATGGAACAGATTAAAAACTATTTAGAAAAACATGGAATTAAGGGAGTTAAGGAGATTGTGTATAATCCTACCTACGAACAACTTTTCCAAGATGAAATGTTGCCAGAAAACGAAGGTTTTGAGAAAGGAATTTTAACAGATTCAGGTGCTGTTGCTGTGAAGACAGGCGTTTTCACAGGGCGTTCGCCAAAGGATAGATATATCGTAAAAGACCAAACTACGGAAAATACGATTTGGTGGGATGGTAAAATAAACTTGCCTACGACGCCTGAAATTTTTGGTGATTTAAAGAAAATAGTAACTGATTCCTTTGAAAATAAAAAAATCTATGTGGTGGATACTTTCTGCGGAACCAATCCAGACACGAGACTGAAAGTGAGATTCGTGATGGAGGTGGCTTGGCAGGCGCATTTCGTTACCAATATGTTTATCCGTCCTTCTCACTATGATTTAGAACATTACGGAGAGCCAGATTTCTTGGTAATCAATGGTTCTAAGGTGACTAACCCGAACTGGAAAGAACAAGGGCTTAATTCAGAGAACTTTGTGATGTTTAACCTTTCAGAAAAAACTCAGATTATCGGAGGAACTTGGTACGGAGGCGAGATGAAAAAGGGAATGTTCTCTATGATGAACTACTACCTTCCACTGAAAGGAATGGCATCTATGCACTGTTCTGCGAATGTTGGCGAAAAGGGTGATGTAGCGGTATTCTTCGGGCTTTCTGGAACAGGGAAAACTACGCTTTCTGCTGACCCTAAAAGATACCTTATCGGTGATGATGAGCACGGCTGGGATAACAATGGCGTGTTCAACTACGAGGGAGGTTGCTATGCAAAAGTAATAGACCTTTCTGCTGAAAAAGAACCAGATATTTTTGGGGCGATAAAAAGAGATGCGCTTCTTGAAAATGTAGTGGTAAAGGACAATGGCGAGGTGGACTACAGTGATGGTTCTATCACGGAAAACACTAGAGTTTCTTACCCTATCTATCACATTAGTAAGATTGTTTTACCATCAAAAGCAGGACACGCAAAGAAAGTGATTTATCTTTCTGCTGATGCTTTCGGGGTACTTCCTCCAGTTTCTATCCTTACAGATGAACAGGCACAATATCACTTCCTATGTGGATACACTTCTAAAATGGCAGGAACGGAGAGAGGCGTTACAGAGCCATTGCCATCTTTCTCGCCAGCGTTCGGAGAGGCGTTTTTAGCGCTTCACCCTACGATGTATTCTAAAACTTTAGTTTCTAAAATGAAAGAACATGGAGCAAAAGCTTATTTAGTAAATACAGGCTGGAACGGAACAGGGAAAAGAATTTCGCTGAAAGATACCAGAGCTATCATAGATGCTATTTTAGATGGTTCTATCGATAAAGCAGAAACAAATCAAATCCCAATTTTAGGGCTTACATTCCCAACGGCGCTGCCGAATGTTCCTTCTGAAATTCTTGACCCAAGAGACACTTACGCTGATGCTTCTCAGTGGGAGACTAAGGCTAAGGATTTAGCAGGAAAGTATATCAAATACTTTGAGCAATATACAGACACAGAAGAAGGAAAAGCATTAGTAAATGCAGGTCCAAAATTATAATAATAAAATAAAAAGCAGGGTAGAATAGGGGGAATAAAACACCTTTTCCAAATCTATTTTTTCAAAAAAAATCCCTCTAAATTATAGAGGGATTTTTTTAATGATGATTTGGTTATAAATTTGAATTCCTAACTTTTCGTTTTGCTGTCCATCACTATTGTCACAGGGCCGTCATTGAGGAGGGAGACTTTCATGTCTGCACCGAAAATTCCGCTCTCGGTTTTTAAACCTGATTTTTTGATGAGGTTTTTGAAATACTCAAACAGAGGAACAGCTTTTTCTGGTTTTGCGGCTTTTATAAAAGATGGACGGTTTCCTTTTTTGTAATCGGCAAGCAGCGTAAACTGGCTTACGCACAATATTCCTCCATTTACATCTTTCACAGAGAGATTCATTTTCCCTTCATCATCACTGAAAATCCTCAAATCAAGGACTTTCTTCGCGAGCCAGTCGGCATCTTCTTGGCTGTCTTCTTCTTCCACACCTATAAGGAGCAAAAGCCCTTTGGAGATTTCGCCTGTGATTTCGTTATTTACTTTTACGGAAGCTTCTGATACTCTTTGGATTACGATTTTCATAAGTTTAATAATAGATTAAAAGATTACCCGTAGCGGCATTGTAACTATAATCATAAGATTTAGGAGGAAGTCCAGAGCCTTTTATAGGTGTTCCATCTTGTAGAATCCATTCAGCGCCGTCTTTTGGGCAGACGATTTTGATTCTGTCTTGAACTATCAGCGTAGTATTCGTATCAGGGCAGAGGTGTGGTGCATTTCGGTCATATATTTTGAAGCCAGTTCCTGTATTTACTACAATTAGTCCGCGCGTACCGCTCTGTTGTTCATTGATGTAAATCCACCCGCCCATTGTTCTTAAATTGCTATAAGCAGGAAATGTGAGATTCAGTTGAACATTGATAATCTGACTAGGAAAGCAGCTCACGGTCTCGGCTCTACTTTCACAGGAAATAACAAGGGATAACAAACTGAAAACTAATAAAATGAAAAAGGCTTTTAATGCGCTAAATATTTTCATAATAAGAAAAAATTTTTTATCTTTGTCAAAGTAAAGTTAGTTAAAATTTAAAAGTATCCGGCAAAGGTCGGATATTTTATTATTTATTTAACACAAATAAAAGAAAAAAATCATGAATTATGTTACAAAAGAAGGCTTAGCAAAAATGAAGGCCGAGCTAGAGCAGTTGGAATCAATAGAGAGACCAAAAATCACTCAACAGATTGCAGAAGCAAGAGACAAAGGAGACCTTTCTGAAAATGCTGAGTATGATGCAGCAAAGGAAGCGCAAGGACTTTTGGAGCTGAAAATAACCAAATTACAGGATATAATAGCAAATTCTAAAATCATAGAAGAAAACCAGATAGACACATCTAAAGTATCTATCCTTACTACTGTAAGACTAAAAAATAATACGACTAAAACCGAGCAGAAATTTACATTAGTTCCTGATAATGAGAGTGATCTGAAGGCTAATAAAATATCTGTAAATACTCCTATTGCCAAAGGGCTTTTAGGGAAGGCTGTAGGTGAAGTAGCAGAAATAGTGCTTCCTAACGGGAATAAACTTTCGTTTGAAGTTTTAGAAATTACAATTTAGTCTTTTAGCTAAATTAAAATAAATAGTAAAACATTAATAATCAATAAAATGGCTTCAATTTTCACCAAAATAATCAATGGCGAAATTCCGTGCTACAAGATAGCAGAGGACGAGCATCATTTAGCGTTTTTAGATATTATGCCGATAGCCAAAGGGCATACATTGGTAATTCCTAAAAAAGAAGTGGATTTTATTTTTGATATGGAAGTAGAGGAGCATAAAAGGCTCTGGGCATTCGCGCAAGAAGTAGCCAAAAAGGTAAAAGCTGCGATTCCGTGTGTGAAAGTGGGCGTAGCCGTAGTAGGGCTGGAAGTTCCGCACACACATATTCACCTCGTTCCTATCAACGAAATCAAAGATTTGAATTTTACTAATGAAAAACTGAAATTCACAGAAGAGGAATTCAGAGAAATTCAAAAAGCAATAACAGGGCAATAATCACTAAAATTACAAACTTCAATAAATTCTTATTGGAGTTTATTTATTCATAAAAACAAAAAAGAATTAGATGAATCCTAACCAATGTTCCTTTTGTGGAAGAAATAAGAATGAGGTATCTGTTTTGGTCTCTGGTCAGAATGGGTTTATTTGCAACTACTGTATAGAGCAGGCTCACACCATAGTGAAAGAGACTGACGAGCAAGAAAATAAAAATCATTCATCTGTAAAAACTTCGGCTCAACTAAAGAAACCGAGAGAAATCAAGGAATTTTTGGATGAATATGTAATAGGGCAGGACCAAGCGAAAAAACAGCTTTCAATAGCAGTTTATAATCATTACAAAAGACTAGCTCACAATGCAGATGAAAATAAATATGTAGAGATAGAGAAATCTAACATCATCATGGTGGGAGAGACAGGAACAGGAAAAACGCTCTTGGCTAAAACTATCGCCAGACAGCTGGAAGTGCCGTTCTGTATCGTAGATGCTACGGTTCTTACAGAGGCGGGCTATGTAGGGGAGGATGTGGAAAGTATTCTGTCCAGACTGTTGATGGTGTCTGACTATGATGTAGAAAAAGCCGAAAGAGGTATCGTTTTTATAGATGAAATAGATAAAATCGCTAGAAAATCAGACAACCCGAGTTTGACTCGTGATGTGTCTGGGGAAGGCGTTCAGCAGGGACTTTTGAAACTTTTGGAGGGAAGCATCGTAAATGTGCCGCCACAAGGGGGAAGAAAGCACCCAGACCAAAAATACATTCAGGTAAATACTCAGAACATCCTATTCATCGCAGGAGGAGCGTTTGATGGTATCAAAGAAATCATTGAACGAAGAATGAACAAGCAGGCGATAGGTTTCAGCTCGGAGAAGACGAATAAGGTGGAAGATGATTCCTATATTTTAGACAAATTGGATGCTACGGATTTGAGGAATTTTGGTCT
>CAUQOP010000047.1:0-6674 GCA_963519505.1 uncultured Flavobacteriaceae bacterium
GCATTGTATTTTCATCCGTGGGAATTTACCGATTTGCACCAAAAGGAATTTAATTTTCCAGCTTATGTAATGCGAAATTCAGGCGAAGAAATGATACAGCGTTTTGATGAACTGCTGAAATTTATCAACGAAAAAGGTTGGAAAACAGGTCTTTATAGAGATTTAATACAAAACGAAAGCAAAAAATAATGAAAATAGCATTTGATGCCAAAAGGTTTTTTCACAATACTTCTGGGCTTGGGAATTATTCTCGTGATTTGGTAAGAATTTTAGCGGAATATTCGCCAGAAGATGAGTTTGTCCTTTTAGCCGAAAAACAAAGCCAAAGAGGGAAGGATATTTTGTCCCTTCCTAATGTTTCTTATGCTTCTGTATCAAAAGGAATGCTCGCAAGACAGCTTAAAATGGGCGTAGATGCACAGAATTTGGGAGCAAATATTTTCCACGGGCTTTCGGGAGAACTTCCTTTAAAATGGAATGAAAAACCGATAAAAAAAATCGTGACCATACATGATTTGATTTTTGTGCGCTATCCAGAGTTGTATTCATTTTTTGACAGAAAAATCCATTTTTGGAAGTTTAAAAAAGCGGCGGAAATGGCAGATTTGGTCATCGCAATATCAGAGCAGACCAAAAGAGACATTATAGAGTTTCTGAAAATTCCAGAAGAAAAAATCAGGGTGGTTTATCAGGGCTGTCATCAGGCTTTTAAGGAAAAATATTCCGAAGAACAGCTGAAAGAAATAAAACAAAAATTCGGTCTTCCAGACAGATTTCTGCTAAATGTGGGAACGATAGAGGAGCGGAAAAACCTGCTTTCGGTGGTGAAGGCTCTGCAAGGGACTGATATTCCGCTGGTTGTGGTAGGAAAAAAAACAAAATATTTCCAAAAAATAGAACAGGAACTAGCAGGGAATAAAGTAAAAGCCTTGTTTTTGGAGAATGTTTCCATGCAGGAACTGGCGGGAATTTATCGTTTGGCGGAGATTTTCATTTATCCAAGTTTATTTGAGGGCTTTGGTATTCCTGTGATAGAGGCTTTGTTTTCGGAAACGCCTGTCATTACGAGTAATACGAGCTGTCTTCCAGAGGCTGGAGGAGAGCACTCTCTGTATGTCAATCCGCTGGATGTGGAGGATATTCGGTTTAAAATCAAGCAGTTATGGGATAATCCCGAAGAATGCAGATTCCGATCAGAAAAAGGACTTGATTTTGCCCAAAAATTCACTGATGAGCAAATTTTCAAGGACTTAATGAAAGTTTACAACGAGCTGGGAAGTTAGGGTTTGGAGTGAAAATTCTTTATAAATAGGAAAATGTGGTTTAATTCATAAATTGGAAACAAAACTATTGGAAAAACCAAAAAAATGTAATGAATTATGTTAGAAAAAGATATTATCTCGTATAAAAAATGCGAAAATGAAGATAAAAAGATGGTTTTTTTGTCTGATTATGATAATAATCCAAGTGATGAATTCATTAAATTCCTATTGAATGAATTTGATAATGAGGAAGATGAATTTCTTCAAGTAGAAATAATTAAATTTATAGCAACACATGGACAAAAATCTAATGAAATAAAAGAGTTTTTTCTTAATAAAATGTTGCTAAACAATAGGTTAGATGAAATGGTATTATCTCACATAGCGCAAAACCTTATATTTTTTGAACTAAATTCAAGTGAATTTAAAAAAATCTATGAAAAAATTCTGCTTGAAGAGCAGGAAGATGATAAACAAGATGACTTTATTTCTGCTTTGTTACGACTTCTTTATATTAAACGAGATAAGGGCGCAGATGTTTATTTGGATGCCTTGAAAAAGCATGGAATATACTTTGGCTAAAATAGTAGAAATTGACAAGCTGAACGGGCAGTCATAATCTGATTCCCACCTTTAAATTAATTTAAAACATGTAATTAAAAACTAGAGATTTATGGAGACTAAATTAATTGAGCAGATAACAGAAATGCTCGATAAGTTACCAAATTCAATATGTAATCGGAATACTTCAATCGATGAAAGCTGGATTGAAGCTGGAGAGTCAGAATTTAATCTGAAACTACCAGAATACTATCGATGGTTTATTAAAAATTATGATTTTATAACATTATGGGGAGAATCCACTAAAACAGTATTTCCGCCTGAGTATAGAGATGATGCCGATCAGGATATTTTCTATACTTATAGCTGGAATGTTAATTATGATAAAAATAATCATGACAAACTTTTCTTCCTAGAAGCTAATGATATAGGATTTTTCTATTTTAAAATCATAGATAATAAGGCAGCTGAAGAGGTTTATTGCTTTGATTTATCTACAGGAGAACATGATTTATATGCAGAAAATTTTTTAGATTTTTTGAAAATAGAAATTTCTAAAAATTATTCTAACTATTTATAGTGATAGTAGGCAGGATAGCGATATTTGTTATCTGTTATGTAATTTATACAGAATAAAAAATAACCTTGAATTGTGTGACCAGTTTTATAATTTCATTAGGAAATAATTGTGTAGAAAATATTCTTCACAAATAGAAAAAATTACTATCTTCGTAGTGGGATTTTTCATAAAGAAATAGGCAAGGTCAAGCATGAGTTACTTCTTTTCATTTTAGGTTGATTTACTTATGCAATTACCTTGCTTTTATTTTGTTCATATTTGGGAAATTTTAAAATAAATGTAAGAAAATGGATGTTAATAATGCTCATATTATCAGTGATTTACAGAAAATAGCACTTCGCCAAAATGCTGTCTATATTCCCAATGCAGACACTAATTTTTCTAAACTTACAGGAGAAACGCTTCGCCTCATTGATACGCTTCGTAAGCATGGATTTGTGGTCACAGAGCCATTATTACACGCCATCAATCACACCACTTCAGCCTTTAAAGAAGGGATAAAATCTTATTTTGAGGAAGTTTTGGGAACAAAAATAAACTGGACTCCTTTGGTGAAAAACTAGGAAATTCCCACAGGAGAAACAGTTTATGACCACTGGATAACGGCTTGGTTTAATGAAGAAATAGGAGAGCTTCCTAATAAAGAAACCATAAGACACTATTATGACCAAGTTTATTATGAATATGGGTATGCCGCTGTAAAGTTGGACTGCGGGCACATCATTCCCGATGGGACTTTTCCCATCAACCGCTATAACGGTTGTCCATTCTGCGGAACGCCTTTTATTTTTGATAAATTAAAGCTTGAAAATCAAGGAAGTAAGCTCAAAGTCATTGACCTTTGGGCAGAAAAAGAAATGAAGATTCTTTTGGAGAGTCTGCTCACTTCTAAAGTTCCGCTGGATGCCACACAGACAGATTCACTCAAATTGCTTTTAAAATATTATAAACTTGAAAATGAGGTAGTCGTAGGAATTAAAGAAACGCTGATTCTTGTAGTCGATGAGCTTATTTCGCAGGGAAGAGAGCAGGAAGCTGGCGGGTATTTCCGTAGTCCGACCGATATTTTACGGTATTTATGGTACAAGAAAACAGGATTTTTACAAATCATCAAACCCAAAATAATCGTTAAAAACATAGAGCAAAATCACAAACATATCCAAAGACAGAATGATTTGAGTGTTTTTGCTAAAATTGTCGGTAAAGAACAATTAAAACTGAAATATTCCCGTAAAGAAGCTAAAATGGTAGCTGTTTGGCTAAACCAATTGCCTCTTTCGGTGGAAAAAATAGCCGAACATATACACCCTAACCGCCAGATGTGGGTTCGTTTCATCCGTGCGCTTCGCTTGGCTGAATACAGCAAAAAGAAAGGCTTTGATAAGCTGAAAGCCGTTCTTGATGTTTTTTATAATCAAACTTATGAAGTCTGGCAGGGAAAAGTAGATTATTTCCGTTCAAAAACCGATGCAGAAAGGACTTTTGCGCTTTTACAGCAGAAGCCGAGTTTGTTTGCGAGGTCACTGTTTTCCAATATGCTTTGGTTCGGTGCAGAAGAAACTTTGCAGGCCTTTGAGAAGGTTTCCTCGGCAGTTCCTATGAAGTTTTTGCTTACCCTAAATTCTTTTGTGGGAATTTATTTTGACAGGGATGCACAGCGAAGCGTAAAAACCACGATAGGGACGAGAAAAAGCATTCCAGCGAATAAATTTTTGAGTTTGTATTCGGATGAGGAATTGGCTGATTTTCAATCTTGTATAAAGGATTTTACTTTGAAAGAGATAGAGAGGAGATTTTCTCAGTCCGAAACAGGATTAAAAAAAATATACATTGACCCAAAACTCTACGAAATTCCGCTTCCCATAGGAGATAGAAGCCAAAATTTGCAGGATTTTAATCCGACTTTGATGGGGGAGAGCATTCCATTAGAAGGC
Source organism: uncultured Flavobacteriaceae bacterium (assembly GCA_963519505.1). Taxonomy (GTDB): domain Bacteria; phylum Bacteroidota; class Bacteroidia; order Flavobacteriales; family Weeksellaceae; genus JABCPE02. The sequence goes on from CAUQOP010000047.1 coordinate 4,338, forward strand.
AATAAAATAAGGCTTTTTATGCAGTGGGGAAAAGGGCTTCCAGCCCAGCATATGGACATGGATTTGTCGTGCAGTATTATTTATGAAGACAGGCAAGATGTTTGTAACTATAGTAATCTCAGACTATTAGGCTGTAAACACAGTGGCGATATTCGCTCTATTCCTAATAAAATCGGAACGGCGGAATATATAAATTTGGATATCAGTGCTTTACAAAAAGCAGGTGTGAAACATGTGGCGTTTACCTGTAATGCGTATAGCGAGGGAAATATTACACCTAATTTGGTGGTGGGCTGGATGGATTCAAAACATAAAATGAAAGTCTCTGAACGAAGCGGAGTTGCCTATGACCCATCGTGTGTGATTCACCAGATACGAATTTCTCAACCTTTGCAAAAAGGCTTGGTTTTCGGGGTTTTGGATGTATCAGCGCAGAAAATTATCTGGCTGGAACAGCCATTTGTAGGGCAGACGATATGGAGTCTTTGTTTCGAGGATGTAGAGACTTTACTCAAAAAACTTTCAGCAAAAATTTCCGTAGGAGAAATATTAAAAATAAAAGCAAAAGCTCAATCTTTGGAAGTAGTAGAAACTATGGAAAGTGCTGATTTTGTGTATAATGTGGAGTGGGCGCGAAAGTCAGAAAATATAAATGGTCTGCTTTTAAATTAGGCTAAAAACTCATGAAATTAAGTGATTTTATAAGTAAAGATATTTGGAGCAAATGGATGAATTTTTGAGAAAACTTTTTTCGAAATATCAGGATTTTCCTAGTTTTTTGGATTGTAGTCCCATTACTTCTGTTCATGATTTAGGTACGATGGGGGAAACGCTGTTAAACTTGGCGGTTAATTCTCAATCTAAGGAAGATGTTATTTTGCTGATAAAAAACGGAGCAGATGTAAATCAGCAGGGAGAACTGAATTTTACTCCTATCCAAAACGCCTGTATTCATGGGAATCTTGATATTATTGAAATTCTTTTAGAAAATGGCGCTGAAATAAGTGTAAAAAATGACTTTGGGTATGATGCAAAACACTATGCCACAGAAGAATACCACGATAAGAATAAATCCAAAGAGATAATAAGTCTGCTAAAAAGATAATGAACAGCCATATAGAAGATTTAAGAAAGAAACTAAACGAGCATCATTGGGAGGTTTCAGAGGAGCTGGAAGGAAACGAGCTGGATATATCGGGATATTGGGTGATCAATCAGCTTTATGAGCCGAATAAAACGCTTACTTTGGGTTTTGAAGGAATGGATGATTTGAAAGTTTTACCAATGGAAAAGAGTTATGCTTGTTTCGTGTCTGAAAAGCCCTCTGTATCGCTATATTTTTCTAAAAATAATCCCAAAATATGGAAAAAGAATTTGGAGGAATTTGTTTTGAATTTAAATTCCGTTATTTTTGACAAAATTTAACCCATGAAAAGAAAAGTTCTGATTATCTACACAGGCGGCACCATTGGGATGGAAAAAGACTACAACACAGGAAGTCTCAAGCCCTTTGATTTTGATTTGATTTTTGACAAACTGCCTGAAATCAAGCTGCTGGATTGTGATACCTATATTCATTCGTTTTCGCCGCCACTAGACAGCTCGGACATCGGCCCTGAAAAATGGAGGGCGATAGCAGAAGTGATAGAGGCTGAGTATGAAAAATATGATGGATTTCTTATTCTGCACGGCACAGATACGATGGCTTACACCTCTTCGGCGCTGAGTTTTATGCTGAAAGGACTGCGCAAACCAGTGATTTTGACAGGTTCTCAGTTGCCAATAGGCGACCTGCGTACAGATGCCAAAGAAAACCTCCTGACGAGTCTTTATTATGCGAGTTTGTACAAAGAAAATGAGGCAGTTATTCAGGAAGTGGCTTTGTATTTTGAGCATCAGCTCCTGCGTGGAAATAGAAGTATAAAATACAGTTCGGAAAACTTTGATGCCTTTCAAAGCCCTAATTATCCTATTTTGGGTAAATCTGGTGTGTTTTTAAACATTAAAGAAAGTTATCTCTTCCGCCCTCAGCAGGATGAAAAGTTTTCTGTGGATTATCATCTGAGTACCAGCGTGCATTTATGCAGGATTTTCCCAGGGATGAATTTGGAATATTTACTAAAAATAGATGCTGTAAAGGTTTTGATTATCCAAGTTTTCGGTTCGGGAACGATTTTTGGAGATGCCAAAACGCTGGAAATTTTGCAGAAAATACGCAATAAAAACATAGATATCGTAGTCATAAGCCAATGTCCATCGGGCGGTGTGAGTTTAGGAAAGTATGAAAACAGCAATGTTTTTTCTAAAATCAATGCCATCAGTGGTGGAGACATTACC
>CAUQOP010000048.1:0-6596 GCA_963519505.1 uncultured Flavobacteriaceae bacterium
TATCTTCGTATAGTTAATTTTAAATTCAATATAAAATGAAAAAAATTTTATTTTCAGCTCTTGTGGGAGCAATGATAATTTCGTGCAGCAGGGATAATGACAACACAAACCCTACAACGCCTCAGACACCGAACCAAAGCATTATCTTGCCTAAAAAACTTATCCATTCTACACCTAATCATCCTGATGAAGTGTCTACCCTTAATTACAATGGGGGTAAATTGAAAGAAATAGTATTTAGTGATGGTGGTAAAATAGAAATCACATACACAGGAGATTTAATTACTTTTGTAAAAAATGAGGATGGAGAAACTTCTGACCTTAGATATACTAATGGTATTCTTACTTCGGAAATAAAAAAAGTATTTTATCCCAATGGTACTATAAAAAGACAAATAGATTATGTATATAGTTATAATGGTTCTGAAGTAATAGCACGAGTAGTTGAAGCTAAGTACAATCAGACTGGAATAGTGCAATACAAAAAAACTGCTGTTGTTACTTACACATTAGATGCACAGAAAAGACCTACAAAAATAGTAGAACAGGAAGATACTTTTGATGGTTCTAATAATAAAACTTCTGAATATTCAAGTACTGAAACATTCGTATACACTTCCCATCAAAACCTATTGAAAGATATTAAAGGAATAGATAAATTATACCATTCACATTTTATGCTAACAGATATGGATGAATTATATGACAAGAATATTTCTGAACATAAAATAAATGCAACAAATATCACAATCTCTGGAGGAAATAGATACCCATTAAATACAACAAATGAATTTAAGTATAGATATACAACAAATGCCAACAACTATCCTCTAAAACAAGAAGAATCTCATAAAGATCCTTCAACAGGAGGCGTTTTTGTAGATAGTCAAGACTACACAACAATAGAATATTAATATAATTCTACCCAAAAAACTCCCTAAAAAGGGAGTTTTTTATTGCTGTTATTCTACTATTTTAAAATCCAATTGTTTCTGGATGAGGTTAGCTTTTACTACTTGTATTTTTATCTCATCACCGAGGCGGTAGGTCTTACCTGACTTGGTGCCGACAATAGAATGCGCCTTCGAATCATGGAAGTAGGAATCATCCATCAGGTCTCTCAGTTTTATCATGCCTTCGGCACCGTTTTCAGGGATTTCTACCCAGAAGCCGTAGTCTGCCACACCCGAGATTACACCTATGAAATCCTGCCCTACTTTGTCTTCCATGAACTTCACCTGCATGTATTTTATAGAATCCCGCTCTGCATTGGCAGCCAGTCTTTCCCTATCGCTGCAGTGTTTGCAGTATTCTTCGTATTGCTCTCTGTTTGGCGATTTTCCACCATCTAAATAATGCTGGAGCAGTCTATGCGCCATAAGGTCTGGATAACGGCGAATAGGCGAAGTAAAGTGCGAATAATATGGGAATGCAAGTCCGTAGTGTCCTATATTCTCGGTAGAATAGACTGCCTTGCTCATACTTCTCATCGCCAAAGTTTCCACCATGTTTTCCTCGCCTTTTCCTGCCACATCTTTTAGGAGTTTGTTCATACTTTCGGCTATTTTTTGAGAATTGGAAATATTCATTTTGTAGCCGAGTGTCTGCACGAAATCCCTCAGTGCTTCCAGTTTCGCTGGGTCTGGGTCATCGTGGATACGATAGATAAAGGTATTATGCGTCGGTTCGCCCTTTCTGGAAAGAGATACATACTCGGAAACTTTTCTGTTTGCCAGTAGCATAAATTCCTCTATCAAGTGGTTAGAATCTTTACTGATTTTAAAATAAACTCCGATAGGATTATTATTTTCATCAAGGTTAAATCTCACCTCACTGCGATCAAAGGCGATAGCCCCTTTCTTTAATCTCTCTTTTCTGAGAATCTTCGCCAAGTGGTCTAATGCCAGTATTTCCTCAGCCAAATCTCCTTTTCCTGTTTCTATACGCTCTTGGGCTTCTTCGTAGGAAAATCTTCTGTCGGAATGGATGACTGTACGCCCAAACCACTGCTTCACTATCTCTGCCTTGTCATTCATCTCAAACACCGCCGAGAAAGCGTATCTATCCACATTTGGCTTTAGCGAACAGAGGTCATTACTAAGAATCTCTGGGAGCATGGGAACTACCCTGTCCACGAGATAAACGGAAGTCGCACGGCTGTATGCTTCCTCATCGAGGAGCGTTCCTGGCTGCACATAGTGGGATACATCGGCGATGTGTATGCCTATTTCCCAGTTTCCGCTGTCTAATTTTTTCAGCGATAGCGCATCATCAAAATCCTTGGCATCTTTCGGGTCTATGGTGAAAGTAAGTGTCCCCCGCATGTCTCTCCTCTTTTTCAGTTCTTCGGGAGTGATTTCTCGGCTGATTTTATTCGCAAAATCCTCTACTTCCTCAGGGAAATGGTAGGGAAGTTCATATTCGGCAAGGATGGAATGTATTTCCGTTTCGTGTTCGCCTGGCTTTCCTAATACTTTGATGATTTCCCCTTCTGGATTTTTGGAATTGATATCCCATTGGAGCATCTTCACGACTACTTTATCGCCGTCTTTGGCTCCATGGATTTTGGATTTTGGAATGAAAATATCAGTATTGATGACCTTTTTGTCACAAACCACAAATCCGAAATCTTTATATTTCACATACTCAAATGTCCCCACAAAAGAGTCTTTGGCTCTCTCCAAAACCTCTAATACAGAGCCTTCCAGCTTTCGCCCCTTGAAGTTGTAAGTGATGATTAAGACCTTATCCCCCTGCAAAGCATCTTTTACATTTTTCTGATGGATGAAGATATCCTCATCCAGTCCCTCCACGCTTACATAGGCATTTCCATTGAGCGCAAAGTCTATCGTCCCTGTCAGCGTCTCTTTTATCTGCAAGTTCACCATATATTTGCCCTTTTCCACTTCTTTTATTTTATCTTGGGCTCTCAGTTTGTGCAGAGTCTGGATAACCAGCTCTCTCTGGCGTGGGTTTTTATAGTCTATGCCGTCCGCTATCTGTTTGTAATTGTATATTTTTGAATTTTTCTTATTCATAAATCGGAGAATGAGTCTTCCGATACTCTCCAATTTGTATTGTTGTTTTTGTGATTTATTTTTCTTCTTCATAAATGTTTTTTCTTAAAAATTTTGTTCTTCAAATATAACATTATTTATGCTTTTTTCACCAAAAATCCCCCTTCATCTTTTTATAAGAAGGGGGATTGAATTACAAAAAACAAAAATCGTTATTTTCCTATGGTTTTATTTTATCCACTCTCAGCTTGTGTCTACCTCCTTCAAATTCCGTGGTAAGGAATGCTTTTGCAATTTCCAAAGCCTCTTCATTGCTCACGAATCTTGCTGGAATTGCTACCATATTAGCATCATTGTGCTGTCTTGTCAAAGCTGCAACTTCTGGGTTCCAAGCCAGTCCAGCTCGGATACCTTCATGTTTATTGGCTGCCAGCTGCATACCATTTCCTGTTCCACATACTAAAATTCCCAAAACGCAGTCTCCCTTTTCGATAGAAGTAGCGGCTGGATGAGCAAAATCTGGATAATCTACACTTTCTTTGAAAAATGTCCCAAAATCCACCATGTTATAATCTGCTTTTAGTTTTCTTTTTAGAAAATCTTTCATTTCGTGACCTGCATGGTCTGATGCTATTGCTATGTTTATCATATCTATTTTTCTTTTTGCAAAAATATTATTTTAGCAAGATTTGAGACAAATTATTTTTTATGATTTTTGTAATGTTTCAGCCCGCATTCTAAGAATTTCTTGAAATCTTCTTTGTCCATATATCCAGAGACAGGCGTATTAATCACCTTATTATCAGGTGTTACCAGAACATAGTGCGGCTGGGAATTGTTCTCAAAATTTATCTGCTGAAACATACTCCATCTGTCTCCTATCGTTTTTATCTTCTTCATCTGCCCATTTCCCATGTCTATTTTCATCTGCTGGTCTTGTGGAAGTTCATCTTTATCATCTATATAAAGAGAAGCCAAAACCACCTCGTTCTGAAGAATCGGTAAAATATCTGGCTGTGACCAAACGAATTCCTCCATTTTTCGGCAGTTTTCGCAGCCGTGCCCTGTGAAGTCTATCAGAATAGGTTTGTTTTCTTTTTTTGCTAATTCTACCGCTTCGAAATAATCATGAATAGGGTGTATTCCCAAAATCCCATCTTTTTCATTATGAAAATAGCTTACATTAAGTGGCGGCAAAATTCCACTCAGCATAGAAAGTTTCGGTCTGTCGCTCGGTATCAATCCTTGAACTAAATACACCAAAAAGCCTATTCCTGCTGCACCAAATAATTTTCTCGTAAGGGAAATTTTTGGCTTTTTATCATCGTGAGGAAATCTTATTAGCCCAAACAAATATAATATTAAACCAATGGTAAGGACTATCCAAATAGCGATGAACAATTCTCGTTTTAAAAATGCTGTTTTTGTCACCAAATCGGCTTTGGAAAGGAATTTCAGAGCCAATCCCAGTTCTATGAAGCCCAGCACTACTTTCAGCGTATTCATCCAGCCTCCTGACTTCGGTAAAGACTGTAATGCCTGTGGAAACAGCGCCAACAATCCGAAAACAATCGCCCAAGCAAAACCAAAACCTGCCAAAGCAAAAGTCAGCAGCATAGGAACATTAGAAGAACCTGTAACTGCACTCCCCAGCAATGACCCTAGAATAGGTCCTGTACATGAGAATGAAACAATCACCAAAGTAAGCGCCATGAAGAATATTCCTACAATTCCTCCTGCCTCTTCCGCCTTTGAAGATTTATTGGCTATAGAACTTGGCAACGCTATATCATAGTATCCGAAAAAGCTTCCCGCAAAGAAAACAAACACGATAAAAAATGCCAAATTAAGCCATACGCTGGTAGATATTTCATTAAAAATATTTCCTGCAACGCCGCTTATTAGGTGAAATGGCAAACTAAGCAGAGTAAAAATCAACAGAATGAAGAAACCATACAGAACGGCATCTCTTCTGCCTTTTGCTTTGTCTTTTGCTCCTTTGGTAAAGAAAGAAACCGTCAAAGGCACCATAGGGAAAACGCATGGCGTAAGCAAAGCGATAATCCCTCCGATAAATCCTAAAAATAGATAAGTCCAGTAGCTCTCATCTGTATTTGCAGTCTGCTCTGTACCACACTGAACAAGAGGATTTTTATAATCAAGCCCTTGTATTTTTAGGTTTTTCGTGTCTAATTTTTGGTTTTCAGCCAATGTCTGCGAAGCCTGTGTTTCATCTGTGGATGTATCTTTTGGAGTTTCGGAATTTTCTTTCTTGTCTAAAATTTCTTCGTCCTTTATATCACTTCCCTCTATCTTTATTTGATGCTGAAGCTCAATGGTATTGGGAGCGAGACAAACTCTGTCATCACAAGTTTGATAAGTAATTTCTGCCGAAACATTGGTAGATTTTTTAGCATCTTTTAGTTTGAATTTTTGTTTAAAAGACACTGTATTAGAATAATAGACTATTCTAGCACCAAATGCCTCCGAAAACTCATCTATTTTTTTTCCTACCTCAGTTACCTTTCCTATGGGTTCTATATTTTTCCCAAGAAGTTTCATCTCTGTGGGAATACCGCTGTCCTCTGGAATATCTTTAGAATAGATATGCCATCCGTTTTCTAGTTTTCCTATGAGGATGGCTTCGTATTCATTTTCGCCTAATTTATTGACTTCTAGTTTAAATTTTACTGGGTCTTTTATCTGAGCATAAACTCCTGTAATGATAACACTAAAAAGAACAAGTAAAAACTTTTTTATGCTTTGCATTTTGTATTATTTGTTTTAATATTTTTTATTCAAAATCTTGTAATTCCACGAGCTTTTTATAAGCTCCGTTTTTATCCATTAGCTCTTTGTGAGTTCCCTGTTCTAGTATCATTCCTCGTTCCATCACTACTATCCAGTCTGCTTTTTGGATTGTAGAAAGTCGGTGAGCGATAACCAGAGAGGTTCTGTTCTCCATCATTTTTTCTAATGCTTCCTGCACGAATCTCTCGCTCTCGGTATCCAGCGCGGAAGTTGCCTCATCTAGAATCATAATCGGAGGATTTTTCAGCACGGCGCGGGCGATGGAAACTCTTTGTTTTTGTCCGCCAGAGAGTTTATTCCCATCATCGCCTATATTGGTATCATACCCATCAGAAAGATTGAGAATGAAATCATGGGCGTTAGCGATTTTTGCGGCTGCTTCTACTTCTTCTCTATCCGCATCTGGTTTACCCATGAGAATATTGTTATAAACACTGTCATTGAACAATACAGACTCCTGAGTAACCATTCCTATCATTTGTCTATAATCCCTTACTTTTAGGTCTTTTATATTATTTCCATCTATCAGGATTTCTCCCTCTGTGGCATCATAAAATCTGGCTAAAAGATTGGCAATCGTGGTTTTTCCACTTCCGCTTTGTCCCACCAAAGCAACTGTTTTTCCTCTTGGAATAGTTAAATTAAAGTTCTTCAGGATGGTTCTTTCTTCATTATAATAAAATCCTACATTCTTAAACTCTATGTTGTTTTCTAATGTCTGGATAGAAATAGGATTTTCTTTTTCGTCTATCTTGATATCAGCATCCA
>CAUQOP010000049.1:0-6542 GCA_963519505.1 uncultured Flavobacteriaceae bacterium
AACCTTGAGAGAAGTAGATAAAATCGAAAACGGAAAGAATTACCGAGCGTTCATTGTTGTTTTGGTCGAAGGAGTCCGATTGATTGCTAATATCCACCTTGACTAATTTCAAAAAATAAATCCCGCCAAATGGTGGGATTTTTATTTATTTCGGTTCTGTAAATCTGGTTAAATTCACTTCTGGAAGCAAATCTTTTTTCCCTTCAATAAAATCAAAAAGCTCCTTTGAAAAATAGCATCCATTCAGAATTCCTCTCGCTCCCAGACCATTGAAAACATAAAGATTTTTGTGTTTTTCATGTCTTCCTAAAATAGGTCTCCTATCCGCCACAGTAGGACGAAATCCTACATTGATTTCCTCCACTTCGAATTTTTCTGGATAAAACTGAGACAGCCCTTTTATCAGCTGCTCCTTCGCCTCTTCATCTACATTTTCATCGGTTCTTTCCCTATCGTAAGTTCCTCCGTAATAGTATTTTCCATTTTCCAATGGAAAAATAAAATGTTTTTTCTTAATTGTAAAATCCCCTTCCAGCGGCACAGAAAGATTTACCACCAAATGATGTCCTTTGTTAATATGAATAGGGATTTCTCTAAAATACGGATTTTGCTTCACGGCTATTCCTTCCGCAAAAACAATATTTTTAAACTTAATATCCTTATACTGAGAGTTTTCTACATCGAGAGAGTTATAGTCAAATCTTTCTTTCACCAAATATTCGTTTTTTTGCAAATATTGTAAAATATCTCCAAAAAATGCCTCTACATCCAGCCTCGCAGAATGATTTACCCTTCCAGAACTAAACGGATTTTTCACCACATCCAATTCCTCAAAAACAGGATGAAGAAAAGGTCTAAGGCTTTCTTCTTTCATCTTTTTCTGCCATAGTTCTCTTTCTTCCTCATTATGAAAAATTCTTTGGATAGGCTTATTTATTAAATAATTCTTGCCTGTATACTGCTCTATTTCAGACAAAATTTTATGCAAAAAATCTATCTGCTCCTTTGCTAACCAAAAAGAAGTAAAACGCTTCAAAACGACAGGGTTGATCATCCCAGCCGAAATCTGTGATGCACTCTTCTTCCCTTCTGAAAAAATAACAAAATCTTTATTTTCTTTTAACAATTGATGTGCAAAAAATAAAGCCGCATATCCATCTCCTACAATAATGTATTCTGTGTCTCTCATAACCACAAAAATAAAAAAACCTAGGCAAAATTTGCCTAGGCTATTATGTTAAAATTATAATAAAATTAATAATTCCACATATCATTCTCCATCTCGAGAATTTGGTTTTTGATTCTCTCGCTCTCTTCTAGTTGAGCGTTAGCATCATTCGGGATGTAGTCTTTGATATTCCCTGTACCATATCCATTTTCAGATCTATAGATGATGGAAGAAAATCTTCTTGCATTCAATAAATCATCAAAAGTAAGGTCAGAAGACAAGTTCTTATTGTTAAATACTACTGCATTTGCCAATACTTCCCTTGCACTTGGGTAGAATACCCAGAACAAATCAATAAGTTCATCAGCGTTACCAAGAGGTTCTCCATTAGGTCCTCTCAAGGCATTAGATGCAGGGTCTTTACCCATAGCAGAAATACCTAATAATCTGTATTTCAACTGTGCATCTCTACGGTCGATGTACCACATACCTTTGATCTTCAACATCTTTACATTTTCAGATTTAGTTTCATAAACATCTATGTATTGTTTTTTCTCTTCCTCTGAAATTTTTTCACCAGCATTGATTCTTTCGATGTAAGAGTCATCCAAACGCTCAAATCTTGTAGCATTTTTGATTTCTTCTTTTGTCATTCTCTGTGTGAACATCTCATCTTTATACACTTCTTTAATAGAGCCATCATTTACTCCATCTAAAAGAAGTTGATATAGAGATTTTGTAGAAGCTACTAAACCATCAGAGTTATAATAGAATGGTCTATTGATTTTTTCATTCATATCAATAATTTCCCATACAACCATACTTCTAACAATATCCTTATCCTCTACATATCCGTATTTTACTGGATTGTTTTTTACGGAAATAAGAGAATCCCCTTTCTTAACTGTATTCAAGTTTCTGTAGTGTCTCAACGCAGCTGGTGAATCTGAGTTAAGGATACTCAAAGAGTTTACTGGATTCAATGGAATCTCTTCCTCTTTTTTAACCTCTACAACAGGCTCTACTGGTTGCTCTGGCTCTTCTTGAACAGTTTTAGTCTTTCCTGCTTTACCTTTTTTGCCTTTTTTGGCTACAGCTGTCTTTTTAGCTCCAGCTTTCTTTTTACCTTTTCCCTTCTGAGCATCTGCAAAGAAGAAAGTAAATACAAGAAAGAACAATAATATTCTTCTCATTTTATTTTGATATTAATTATATTTATTTACTACTGAACATTTATGACAACTGGGCTGATATTTTTAAGCATTTGTCCACCCAATCCTGTAGCAGTAGCTTGGATATCAAATACATAGCATACATCTCCAGCTCTCAATCCAGCTGTAAGGTTAGCAGCTGCACTTAGAGAGTTTCCGCTCACATACATAGCTGCTTTTCCAGGCGCTTTGAATCTAAATCCTGTTACTTGGAAACTTACAGGGAAGTCGAAATCAGGTATAGCTGCCGAAATCACTTGTCTAGAAATAGAACTTGCTGGCATAGAAACTACATTCTGAGATCTGATCTGTCCTTGTGGTGCAGGAACACTCTTAATACGGAATGGGAATGATTGAGAAACCACTTTTCCATTAGGTTGTTTTCCTGACACTGTAATATTCACAGTATTTCCAGCTCCTGGTCTGATAATCCATTTACCTTTACCACCTGATACACTAGCACCTGGTGCAGAAAGAGTTACTGTAGAGTTATCAACACCTAGCATAGATGCAGACACAGGGTTTTCTACACCTCTATATAGTACATTCATCTTATCAGCAGAAATCAAAGCTCCACTTTGAAGTTTTACTTCTTCTGCTCCAGCGATTACTCTATAGTTGTGTTTGAAAGGTAATGCTACCATCTCTCCTTTAGAGTTTCTATATGAAACTGTTCCACTCAATGTATGTTCTCCTACTCCTCCTCATTGAGTTTTGTATCCCATACCTCTAGTTGTTCTATCAACTCCTGTGAACTGAAGATTTGGATCATCAGAATATGTTCCAATGAATACTTTAGCTTCTGCAGGCTGACCGCTGATAATTACTGAAGGACCAGCAACGATAGCTTCGTATGCATTAAATTTGATATCTGCATCCACTTTTTCTTGAAGCATCAATGCCAAAGCATCTGACTGCAAGTTTCTAGCTTCTGACTGGATAACTTCCAAGTTAGATAATGCCGCAATCAATGGTTGGTTGTGGAATTTATATTGTAACCATCCTTTACCATTTCTTGTTTCTCCTTTTGGAAATTCAGTAACCATTGTTTGGTTAGCTCTTTCCACTAGGTTTTTCATTTCTGGAACATTTCCGAAAGACTGAGCAATAAATGTTCTAAGATCATTTATTTGTTTTGTTAAGTCTTTAGCAACCTTAGAAGGTGCATTCTCGTCACCTTCATCAAAGAATTTATTTGTAGAATATTCTGTACCATTCAAAGCATTGAAGTTATCTTCTACTCCAGCTTTTTCATTATATCCTGCCTCTTTCTTCAATTGAGTTTTGATACCTTCTATTGATTCTACTAAAGCATTGATTTTTCCTTTCAATCCCTGATAAATCTCATAGTTTTGAGCTGCTGCTTCATTAGTTTCAGATTTAGCCTTTAAGGTTTGCTCAAAAATTTTATCAGTTTTATTTTCAGTCAACTCTCTTGACTCTTGTAGAGACAAATTAGTATCAAAATAAGATCTAATAATCTCTTGGTCAATTTGCATCGCCAACATACAGATGAAAACCAAGTACATTAGGTTAATCATCTTCTGACGGGGTGATAATTTCTCTTTTGCCATTTTTTAATTTTTTTTTGGTTAAAATTATTTAAAAATCACAATGAGAAATTAAGCTTTCATCGCTGTTAACATACCTCCATAAACTCTGTTCAAGCTATTAAGGTTTGTTGTCAATCCTTTCAATTCTTCATTAAACTTCTCTGACTGTTCAGCTGATTTTTGAATATCAGCTACATATTTTTTGCTGTACTCAGACTGTTGTCTTCCGTGTTCTAATTGTAGAGCGTATAGTGCGTTGATACTCTCTAAGTGATTAGCAGCCAAAGCCATTTGTTCATTATATTTGTGAGTAGAAGCAGAAACATCTACAGTCTGGTTAATTTGGTCTACAGAGTGAGAAAATTTATCAATTCCTGTTCTTAATCTTTCAAACATAGCAACATCTAATTTAGCATCTGCTAACATTTTATCCAATTTTTCAGATAAAGAAACTTCTAATTCAGAAATGTTAGATGTAACTTTAGACTCTACAGCCTTTCTTGGTTTTGGAGTAGCATTAGCATCCATTAATTCCGGATATACATTTTCCCATGCATATTTAGTTTCTTCTGCTGGTGGGTTGAATGCAAACACGATGAAGATGAAACATTCCACAGCAAGCCCCAATCCTAAGATAAAGTTCCCACTTACACCTGGAATAGGAAGGTGTGTCATTTTTACTAACGCTCCGAAAATTACTACCGCTGCACCCATTGAATAAATGAAGTTTAACACAGCATCTTTTGATTTAAACATAACTTTTAATTTTTAATGATTATACTTTATTTAATTTTTTCTTGTTTTTTTATCTTCTTATTTTAGACGCTCCTTCTGGTATGTCTTGAACAGTTCTAAATCCTATGTAGCTTCTAGCAGAGTCTTTACGCTCCCAGTCTCTAGAACCAACCATCAATAGGTATCCTATATCTTTCCAAGAACCACCTCTTACAGTTTTCTTAACATCTACATAGGCTCTGTTAGAGATGTAAGGATTCAATGTAGAAGAGAACTGATAAGTAGAGTTGTTATAAGGAGATTCTGTCCATTCAGCTACATTCCCTGCCATGTCATAAAGTCCATATCCATTTTTAGGGAACTTTTTAACAGGAGCTGTATACATATATGTACCTTTTTTCTCATCCTCTATATAGTTACCTCTCTTAGGTTTGAAGTTTGCTAAATAGCATGCTCTATCATCCATCAAATAAGGACCTCCCCAAGGATAAGCTGCATTTTCTAGACCACCACGAGCTGCATATTCCCATTCTGCTTCAGTTGGAAGTCTAAATTTCATAGGAGAATGTCTTCTCTTTTTAGATCTTGCATTAGAATCTGCTTTTGCTTTTGTTTTATAGTCAGTAAAAGCTCTTGCTTGATCCCAAGTAACCCCTACTACAGGATAATCTTTATATGCAATATGCCAGAAATATTGGTCAAATAGCGGTTCATTATAAGCATAATTGAAATCTCTCAACCATACTGTTGTATCTGGATAAACAGCTATACTCGTTTTCTTTTCTGAACGAAGTCCTTTAGATCCATCTTTGATGTCTTCCCACTCATAACGGTACTGAAGTTTAGTAACATCTAGAATTCTCTTGTTATTTTCTCTCTTATCTGGCGCTACATACATAGACTCTAAAATCTCTGCATATTTAGCATCTGGATATTGATTAACATTCCAATCTAATGGAACTGACCAATCCAATCTTTTCGCCTCATTATAACCATTTCTACCTCCTTGAGATTCTAAGAACTGCTGATATCCAGACTTGTTCTCTTTATCTCCTTTTTGAGACAAATACGCATAATTACGCCCTTCTCCTTTACCATCTCCAGAAGATTGTCCTCCTCCTGCAGCCTCTGCTAAAAGAGTTCTAGTAATAGAGTCTCTTACATAGTTGATAAACAATCTATACTGAGCATTAGTAACCTCTGCTTCATCCATAAAAAATGAAGAAACAGTAACTGTCTTTAATTGGGTTTTTTCTGGAGTCATTGTAAAGTCCTGATCTGCCTGCCCCATAACGAAAGACCCTCCTGGTATCGCTACCATTCCGTGCGGCCTCGCTGCAACAAAAGATTTTGAACTTTCTTTAGACACCAATTCTCCCTTGGTATCTGGTCTTCCAGAATTCCCTTTTTTTCCTCCTGAGGAACATGCCGCAGTTAGTAAAGCTGCGGAAACTAAAAGAACGATTCTTTTCATTATATTAAATCTATTTTTTTTATAATTTATTTATTTTTCAAAAAGGATAACGATTTTTTTTAAAAATTATTTTCCTACCATCATATTTTTTTATTCTACTGTCACAGATTTTGCCAAATTTCTCGGCTGATCCACATTCACTCCCCTATAAACAGCTATATAATAAGCTAATATCTGTAAAGGTATAGATGCTACTATCGGAGAAAAACATTCTGATGTTTCTGGTATTTCTATTACATAATCAGACATTGCTGAAACTTGCTCATCCCCTTTATTAACAATAGAAATCACTTTCCCTTTTCGCGCTTTAATCTCCTGCACATTACTTACAATCTTATCATAATGACCTTTTCTTGGAGCGATGATTACTATTGGCATATTTTCATCAATCAAAGCAATAG
>CAUQOP010000050.1:0-6240 GCA_963519505.1 uncultured Flavobacteriaceae bacterium
TCTGTAAACAGCCATTTTATTTTCAAAATTCTTTATTTTTCCTCTTTGTGCAATCCATAACATGAGAGGGTAATCACCCAAAGGAGAAGAAAAGAACCAATCAGGAAAATTTATATTAAAATGGCGGTATACAACTGATAGTGTAGGCACTATATTTCTGCATGCAAGATCATCCAAAGTGTAGGTGTCTTGGGTATTTTCTTTGTCATAGGGACTTTCTGAAGATAGGGTGTCTCCATTTAGGAGAAATACATTATGACATGAAATAGAGTAATCAGGATTTTGTTCTAAGAAATCTACTTGTTTTTGCAGTTTATTTTCATCTGTCCAATAGTCATCGCCTTCACAGATAGCAATATATTTACCTTGTGCTTGCTGATAAACCCAAATAAAGTTGGGAATCATCCCTTTATTGATTTCGTGTTTAGTGTATTTTACTTGGATATTATGGGGAGATTTTTTTATGATTTCTTTTACAATTTCATCTGTATTGTCAGGTGAGCAGTCGTTAGCAATGATAAGTTCTACAGGAAAATTAGTTTTTTGTAAAAATACTCCCTCTATTGCTTTCTGTATGTATTTTTCCTGTCCATAAGTAACCATGGTGACACTTACTAAAGGTAGATTATGCATAGCTTTACTATTTTATGATTTTATTTAGTAGGTTTCTTAAAATGGAAGAATGAATTGATAATAAAAATAACTGTCTAAAAATTTCTTTTTTTGAGTTTCTGAATTTATGGCGTTTGGTGTTATTTATAATTTCATTTTTAAAATCAGCAAATTTATTATAGTTTTGGAGTAGGAAACACATAGATGCTAATGTGAAATCTTCATCCATATCAGAAGAATCATAATCTTTGTCTATGTTGTATTTCCGAATTTCATAGATAGTTCTGGTGTTAAGATATTTTTTAATAACATCATTAGGGCGTGAAGCGGTATTGGAAGTAATTCTATAAACAGCAGTGTAATCTTTTAAAAAATGTATTTTGTATCTCTTATTAATTAAAAACCATAAAGGGTAATCCGCAATAGTCCAGTTTTTAGTGTTTAGAAGGTGGAAATATTCCTCCATGATCTGCTGGTCGTTCCTAAATAAAGTGGTAAGTGTAGAAATTACATTTTCTGGTAATAAATATTTATATTTAGAATTATCAGGATGAATGTTAATAACATTTTCATAAATATCATTATTGTTTATGCGTTTAGAATTTGTAAAAACAAGTCCATAATCATGGTTTTGTTCTAAAAAATTAGTTTGTTTTTGTAGCTTGTTTTCATCTATCCAGTAGTCGTCACCTTCACAAATAGCTATGTATTTCCCCTCACACTGCTCAATACAAAACATCCAATTTTTAATTACACCAAGGTTTTTCTCATGGTTGAAATATTTTATTGAGATATTTTCATTATTAACCTTAGATTTTATAATGTCTTGTATTACACTGTCTGAGTTGTCTGTTGAAGCATCATTAGAAATGATTATTTCGTAATGAAAATTTGTTTTTTGATTAATGATGTTCAGTAAAGTCAGTTCCAAGTATTCACTTTGGTTATAAGTAGGAACAATTACACTAACCAATATTTTCTCTTTCATTTGTAATATTTAGTGATACATAGACTTTTTCCTTGGTTTCAGGGTCAATGAAATAGGCATTCTTGAACTCAAAGTGAGTCAAAGCTCTCAGTCTGTTGATAAAATCTATAAAACGCCCTTCTTCATTTAGGTCAATATGGCAGAGATTATTAAAATCCTTTTTTAGGTATAAGTTTCCAGCGTTTTCTGGTATGATAGTTTTATAATTGTTTTCTAAAATGTTATCCAGATTTTTATCTAATAATTCTATTTCTAGTTTTAAAATCTTGTTATAAAGTGTCCCTGAGGTATCGTATATGTGTGCATTTACAAAATCACGGTCTATTATAGGTCCATGGTCTAGGAGATTATCTATTTCGTGGATAGTTGCGCCTATTTTATTATCATTAATGATAGCAAATACCTGAGGATACCACCCTCGGTTAATAGGATTATATCCAGGGTGGACATTTATACATTTCACATTGTTTACTAACTGTTCAGGGAAAATCTGCTTACAATGTATGGATATAACAAGGTCATAAGTTTGGATGATTTTATTTATGTCATCTATATTTTTTAGATTAAAAACAGATATTTTCTCTTCCAATTCTTTTTCAAAAGATACGGCATCAGAAAAAGGACTACAAGAAAAATCCACAGAGATGTTTCTTTTCACGAAAAGGTTTTTAACCTCTTTGCATAAAGATAGATTATCAGATACAATTAATATTTTGTTATACATAATAGAAACATTTAAAGTTTTTGTTATTAGTCTTTTTTAGTGATGTTAATGTCTTTCCCAAGAATATCTTTCACAGAGTTTCCTCTTTTTTTATTCAAATTTAATTATTTATTATTTTGAACTCTCAGCATTAGACGACAAATATAATCAATTTCTTCTTCTGTCAAATCAAAATACAGCGGAAGACAAAGCACTCTTCTCGAAATATCCTCTGTGATAGGGAATTCTACCTTTGGGAGGTATGGCAGAGAAGATGCCAAGCTCGGATAAAAATATCTTCGAGTAAAGATTTCATTAAGATCCAACTCCGCTTTGATTTTTAATAAAAGCTCCTCTGATTCTAAAACCACAGGATAGTAGGCATAGTTTTGGGTCGCATCTTTATGCCATACTACTTTTCGTGCTTTTAGGTTTTTTAGATTTTTATCATAGCACTCGGATAGTTTTTTGCGTTGGTTGTGGATTGCCTCGGTGTGTTTTAGGTTTGCTAATCCCATAGCGGCGTGAAACTCAGAGTTTTTACCATTAATTCCCAATTCCGAAAAAGAATCAAATCCAGAAATTCCAAAATTACGAATAGACGCCAGTTTTTTTAGCAAATCAGGATTTTGGGTAATAATCAGTCCGCCTTCCACAGAGTGATAGAGCTTGGTGGAATGCAGGGAACAAGTCGAAATATCGCCATATTCAAAAACAGATTTTCCGTTTACTTTTACCCCAAAAGCGTGGGCGGCATCGTAGATTACTTTTAGATTGTGTTTTTTAGCAATCTGCTCAATTTTAACCACATCACAAGGGTTTCCATAGACATGTGTAGCCAAGATAGCTTGGGTTTTCTCTGTGATGGTATCTTCTATTTTGTCTGCATCTATGCATAGAGATTCGGGACAAATATCCACAAATACCGGCGTACAACCTTCCCACACAATAGAACTTGTAGTTGCCACAAATGAAAACGGCGTGGTTATAATCTCTCCCGTTATATCCAAAGCCTTGATAGCCATTTGGATAGCTACAGTTCCATTGGTTACAAATAATAAATGCTGGACATCAAGGAATTCTTTCAGTTCCATTTCCAGCTGACTAGCCAGAGGTCCCATGTTGGTGAGCCATTGGCGGTTCCAGATTCCATCTATATATTTTAGATATTCCTCTTTTGGAGGGAGGAAAGGTTTGGTTACAGGTATCATTATCAAATATTTTTTACAATGTATTCTTGTTTGTTGATTATCATAGAGTTAGCAGGAATGTCTTTGTGAATAACACAACCAGCACCGATGATTACATTATCACCGATGGTCACTCCTTTCAGCACGATTACATTACTCCCGAGCCAGCAGTTTTTCCCTATTTTGATAGGAGCAGAGTTGAATTTCTGATGTTCCACTTTAAAATCTGGAGAGGTGCTATACTGATGGTTGTGGTCATATAGTTTCACGCCTTCACCAAAAAGCGTATTTTCTCCTATTTCTATTTTTTCTAAACAGTTGATAGAGCAGTAGTTATTCATAAAAACATTGTTGCCAATGTGTAGCTCTGCATCATTACTCACCAAAATATTACAATAGTTTCTTATACTAAAACCACTGCCGATGCTTATTTTTTTAGCATTAGGATAAAAAGAAAAATTACAAAAATCCCCAATTTTTAGATTTCCGCCTATGTTACTATTAGGACCGCTGCTTAACTTTTTTAAGCTGCTTTTTTTCAGTAATTTTAAAATAATTTTGGATAGAAAATGCATTTTTGCTCTATTATGGGACAAAGATATAACTTTTATGATAAAAATAATTACTTTTGTGTGAAAGAAAATAAGAGAGAATGTTGCCGTTAGTTACCATATCTATTCCGCTTTTTAAATGTGAGGAGTTTTTAGAAAAATGTCTGTTATCTGTTGTTAGTCAGACATATAAAAATTTAGAAGTCACCTTGATAGATGACAAAACTCCTGATAACTCCGTGCAGATAGCAGAAGATTTTATCCAAAAACACCATCTCCAAAATTGGAAAATATACCATTTGGAGGAGAATTCTGGGCTTTCAGTCGTGAGAAATAAGGGAATAGACACTGCGCAGGGAAAATATCTTTTTTTCTTGGATAGTGATGATGTCATTACGCCAGACTGCATAGAAACTCTCGTAGAAATAGCCGAAAGAACGCAGGCCGAGATGACCATATCCCAGCTGGAATGCGAAGAGCTGGAAACAGGTAAGAAATCCATAGCGATAAAAATAAATTCGGATAAGGGTGTAATCGAAGGGAATGATAATATTTTGCGTGAATTTTCTAAGGGAAATTTGGTGACTTATGCGGTGAATAAACTGTTTATAGTGGATTATTTACGCCAGAATAAATTGTATTTTGTGAAGGGACTTTTTGCCCAAGATGAACTTTGGACTTTTCATTTAGTTTTGAAAATGAACAAAATAGCCCTGCACAAAGGAATAACATACACTTATTTTCTACATGCTAAATCGGTGATTCATAACAGAACCAAACGAAATTTTGATAATTGGTTTACCATCGGTCAGCACATAGACCAAGAACTGAGAAAACAAAAAGGCGAGAGGAGAAATTTAATCCTAAAATATCTCGTAGATTACGAAACACTGACGCTACAGATGAACTGGAAAGCCCAGCAGAATGAGGAACTTTGGAAAGAAAGCCACCGTAACTATCAGACCTTGTCTTCCTTGGGAATTATGGATTATTTTTCATCCGAATTTTCAAAAGAAACCAAGAAAAAAGCCATAAAATTAGCCCTGCCTACTTCATTGGCAATGTGGCTGTTTAAAAAACAATACTACGGATAATAGCCTATTTATAGGTAATAGTCCTTATATTCTTTTGTGGAATGAATATAAAAATTTAAATTTGCTTCTATATTTTTTTGATTCATGGATTTAATAAAGCAAATCAGCGAAGGTATCCATTTCTTCGTGAGGGACAATTTTCCTGATGGAACCATACTTTTTACACAAATAGCACTAAAATCTATATTTTTTGTCTTAGTCATTTTTTTGGTGGATTTTGTCATCAGAAAAATAGTAGGCTGGGCGCTGAAATTCATATCAAGTAAATATGATAATGCATGGGTAAAGGCGATACTGGAAACCGAAGTGCATGTTTCCTTTGTGCATTTTATACCATGGGTTTTTGCGGATTTCTTCATTCAGGAAGTGTTCTGGCGACATCCCAAAAGTTATGAGCTTTTAGATTTTGTCATTGGCGTTTTTGGAACTTATGTTCTGATAAAACTGGTTGATAAAGTCCTGAAATCCATAGAAAAATACTACATTTTCAAAAGCAATCAGTATCGTGTCACCATGTTTCGTGCGATATATGGTATTCTCAAATTATTGGGTTATCTATGTATAGTCCTGATTGTCACTGCGAAACTCATGGGCGTTACCGTTACTGCTATCTTGGGCTATATCGGAGCTTTTACAGCATTGATTTTATTGATATTTAGAGACACCATCCTAGGACTCATTACAGGACTTCATGTTTCTATTTCTAAAAACCTGAAAGTGGGCGACTGGGTAGGAATTAAAAAATATGACATCGAAGGTAATGTTCAGGAAATCAATCTTTTGACTACTAAAATTAAAAACTTTGATAAGACTGTTTCTACGATTCCGACTTACGACCTGCTTAGCACCGAGATTAAAAACATTCAGGTGATGTACGATGGAAACCAAAAGAGAATAAAAAGGTCTATCTATTTCAATATCAAGTCGTTCAAGTTTATAGATGATGAGTTTTTTGAAAGGCTCAGAGATATCAACCTAATTTCCGAATATCTGGAACGAAGATATACCGAGATAAAAAAAGAACGAGAAAAAATCCCTAACGGACAGCGGGTAATCAATGGAAAACAGCTTACCAACATCGGTGTTTTTAGAACATATACGC
>CAUQOP010000051.1:0-6129 GCA_963519505.1 uncultured Flavobacteriaceae bacterium
TTATTTTTTTATCAGGAAATCTATCTAATGGATTATTATACCCATCATCCCAAAAAGTTATATATTTCCTTTTACCATCTTGAAAATAAAAAATAATCTGCGTTGCTTCTTGAGGAGGGGATATACTGTCTTTATTAGTAGAATTTAGTTCATGTTCATTAGGGAGATTTTCTAAATCATTGTCATAATATATTCTTTTTATTTTATTAATGTTTTTATTAGATACTTTGAATGGAACTTCCTTTATAGTGTCTTTCTCGTAAGGTGTTTTTCTTGTTTTATAAACTTTTTGTATTCCCTCTGATAGATAAAATGTTCCTTTCCAGTTTTTTACGACTATAGATTTTATATTGTCTTTTTTATGAGCACAACTATAGAAAAGTAGAAATGCAATAAAATAAATATACTTATTTTTCATTTTTTAAATTCTTTTTGAGATGAGAATATGAAGTTATTTTGTTGTCCTATCTTAGGCATATGATGATTGATTATTGATGCAATGTATTACAGTTTGTTGCAAAAGTTCCTTCTGTTGCTAATATCAATGCATTTGGAATATTGTCCGTTACCCTCGTTATTGTATGCCTTTTCCAAAAAGAATCTTGTTTTTATTAGTGAATGTTATAGAAATAAAAGAAACATCACATTCTTCTAATAACTGACCATTATCACAACAAGAATTAATATAATACATAAATATTATCACTTCTTTATCCTTAAATCTTCTAGTAGGAGTTCCGAGATATTCTTTTAGCAAAATACTATCATTTTTATTACTTTTTTTAAAGGTATTATATAATTCTTCTCCCATCTCAATAGTTCTTTCGTGTTTACACCCTAAACTATCATTATTCCATAAGAAAAATGTATGATTTTTTTCTAATACCATTGTGTTGTCTGCTTCTTTTCTTTCGGAACAGCTTATAATGCATAATAGAGGCAATATTATTTTACAAAAAACATTCATTTTTTTATTCATTTTTTGAGTTTTTAAAAACACCCAATAAAAAAGACAGAAGATTCATGGTAAGATATATGCTTACTGATTTTTTCTGTCCTATAATTAAAAATCTCTGATTATTTTAAATTTAAAGAATATTAAAGTGTCTTTTCCAGCTCCACGCTTACGCCTTTCATTTCGCCCTGCATAGGCGGGTTGGTTTTGGTAAGTTTTATTTTGATGTAGGTGATTTGTGGGAATTTTTCTTCTAATTTTTGGATAATTCTCCCGATTACCCGCTCCAAAAGCAGCGATGGAATTTCCATTTCTCTATGGATGATATCGTTGATTTCGGCATAATTTATCGTGTCTTCCAAGTGATCGCTCTGTGCCGCTTTCCATAGGTCTGCATGAATTTCAGCATTTACGAGATAATAAGTCCCAGTCGTTTTCTCCTCTGGCAAAACTCCGTGATAGGCGTAAATTTTCAAATCCTCGATAAGAATTCTGCTTCTTAGATTTTCATTTTTAATATCAAAATCTTCGGCTGTTAGCCCTATGTTTTGGAGTTTTGTGAAACTTGGAACAGGGAGATTGGCGTTGTCTTCTTTTTTCATTTTTCTGTAAAATTAGAGATGATGTTTTCTATTTCTTTTTTTGCAGTTTCCAAATCATCATTTATCAAAACTTGGTCAAATAAATGCTGATAGCCAAGTTCTTCCTGAGCCTTGTTCACACGGGTTTTTATGGTTTCTAAACTGTCTGTATTTCTTTTGATTAGGCGTTTTTCTAGTTCTTCTATGGATGGCGGAGCGATGAAAATACTCATAGCTTGGTCTCCGAAAATCTTTTTTAAATTAACTCCACCGACCACATCCACATCGAAAATCACCGTTTTTCCGTTCTTCCAGATGCGTTCTATTTCAGATTTCAGCGTTCCATAGAATTTGTCAGCATAGACCTCCTCATGCTCCACAAAGGCATCTTCGGATATTTTTTTTCTAAACTCATCAGGCGTTAGGAAATAGTAGTCTTTTCCGTGTGCTTCGCCTTCTCTTGGCGCTCTTGTGGTAGCAGAAATGGAAAATTCTAAATGTGGGAAATTCTCTAAACTATGCTTTACTAAAGTGGTTTTTCCGCTTCCAGATGGAGCCGAAAATATGATGACTTTGTTCATTTTATATTGAATTTGAATTTTTAAATAGAATCAATGTTTTAATGAAATTTTTTTATAAAACATTGAGTGTCTGTTCTTTTATCTTTTCTAAATTGTCTTTCATCATGACCACTATTTTTTGGATTTCATGATGATTGGCCTTTGAACCCAGAGTATTGATTTCTCTTCCGATTTCTTGGCTGATGAAACCTAATTTTTTTCCGTTAAAATCCTCATTGTTAAGGACTTCTAAGAAGTATTTCAAATGCTGTGTAAGACGGACTTTTTCTTCGGAAATGTCCAGTTTTTCTACAAAATACGCTACTTCTTGGTAAAATCTGGTTTCGTCCAGCTGCTCAAAATCCTTTAAAGAAGAGAGATAGCGCTCTTTTATAGTAGAAATTCGCTCCTCCTCAAAAGGCTGCACCTGTCTCAGCAGTTCTTCGATGTTTTTGATGTTCTTGGTGAGTTCTTCTCCTAAAATTTCTCCCTCGGTTTTTCTAAAATTAGAAAATTCTATAACTGCCTTATTTATAGTGTCTTGCAGGAGATTCCATTCGTTGTCAGAGAGCTCTTCCGTTTTGCACTGGATGGTTTCAGGCATTCTTATCGCCATTTTAAGATATTCAAAATCAGGAGCTTCTGGCGAACATTGGCGAAGCTGCTCCATGTAGGATTTTATAATTTCTTGGTTGATTTTCACATCATTTGCGCCATCCAAAGATTCACAAGTGATGAAACAATCTACTTTCCCTCGCAAAAGCTTGTCATTCAGTAACTTTCTGATTTCAAGTTCTTTTTCTTTAAAACGGAGAGGGAGTTTTATGCTGAGGTCGAACGATTTGCTGTTGAGAGATTTGATATCAACATTTATTTTCTTACCTTCAAAAATGGCTTCAGCTCTTCCGAAACCAGTCATTGACAATATCATAAAAATCTTATTTTACGCACAAATATAAACTATTTAAGAGAAATATTTTTAAAAATCTGCGAAATAGAATTAATTTTGCGGATATACTTAAGGATAATGCTTTATATTTTTGTATTGGTTTTGATAATATTTCCTGTATTGGTGGGCTTTGGGCGCCTTTCTCAAAAGATATTTGGAGCGTTTTGGGAAGGGCTTTCCGCACAGCTGGTCTTAGGGATATTATTTTTGATGACTATATGGAGCGTTTTGTCTTTTTTTGTTCCGTTGAATATTGATTTAGAGCGAATTACTGTCGGTTGTGGTTTTCTCTTGTTTTTTTATTTTCAGTCGTATAAAGATTTTTTTAAAATAGACCGAAAAAACTGGCTTTTGTGGGGAGGTTTTAGTTTGGTTTCTTTGTTTGTGGGTAGTGGCTTTCCCTTTATTTTAGACCATTTTGGGTATTATGTCCCTACGATTAAGTGGCTTTCTGAGTATGGGCTGGTAAAAGGAATTACGAATTTGGACTGGGTGCTGGGGCAGATGTCGCCGTGGCATGTTTTTCAGGCTGGATTTTCGCATTTTTCAGATGAATTTCTGAGAATAAATGTGCTTCTTCTGATGATATTTTTCTTGTACATTATTGAGAAAAAATCATGGGTAATGCTTTGTTTTTCGCCTGTTTTGTTCTTTTTTGTGCAGTCGCCGAGCCCAGATTTGCCAGCGATAGTTTTCTCTTTAATTATTTTAAATGAAATTTTAACTAAAAATAAAGAATTTGCCCTGCTTTTTGCCTTTTCGGTTTTGGTTTTCAGTATCAAACCTACGATGCTTTGGCTGCCGATTTTGGCTTTCCTTTATCCGATTTTGATTTTCAGAAAAGGGTTGAAATTCATTTGGTTAGGGATTTTGTTTGGTGTTTTGTACTGCGTGAAAAATATTTGGACTTTCGGTTATCCTTTTTTTCCAATTCAGTTTTTGGATTTGGGTTTTAGCTGGAAGCCATATGACAGATTGTTCGTTTCATCGAGCGAAGTGGCTGTTTTAAAGACTTTTGATTTGCAATATTCTTTGGAAGAAATTTCCCAATTTTCAGGCGTGGAATATTTTGTGAATTGGCTTTTCTTGGATGGGATAAAGGGCGTTATCAATGTTGGTTTGATATTGGTTTTGCTGGTTTTTGGGATTTTTTCATGGAAACAAAAGGATAAAATCACGGAGGTGATTTTTCTCTGCATCTTGGTTAAAAGTATTTTTGTTATCTGTTTTTCAGCGCAGTATAGATTTTTCATCGATGTGTTTTTTGTGTTTTTTGTGGTGGTTTTTAGAGAATTTTTTTCTAAAAAATGGTGTTTGGGCATTTTCTCTGGTTTGAGTGTTTTGGTTCTCAGTATTTTGGCGTTTCCACAGATTTTACAGGAAAAAGTTCCAAGTTTTAATTTGGGATTTGTGATGAAAAATTTTGAAGCAAAACAAGTTTATAAACCACTGTATTACTCTCTAAATAAGCACGATACATTTACGGTTGGTAATCTGGAATTTAATGTTCCAAGGGATTATGTCTTTGGGTTTGACACGGTTCTGCCGGTTCTTACGCCTCATCAGTTGGAGGAATTTTACAAATTGGGAATTTTTCCTCAGAAAATAGGCGAAAATCTTGAACAAGGTTTTGTTTGGAAAAAACTGGATTTTCAGGAAAAAAAGCACTTGAAAAGTATCATTGAAAAAATTAAAAAATAAAATTCTCATTTCTTAGGAATTTGTATATTTGTAGGATGTTTGGGACATTGGGTAATTATCTGACTTTTTCTTCCTTTGGTGAGAGCCATGGGGAGGCTTATGGCGGAATTTTGACTAATTTTCCAGCAGGCGTGAAAATTGATTTTGATGAGATTCAGCATCAGCTAAATAGAAGAAAACCAGGGCAGTCGGCTATCGTTACACAGAGAAAAGAGGCGGACGAAGTGAGGTTTCTTTCAGGGATTTTTGAAGGGAAAACCACAGGAATGCCGATAGGTTTTTCGGTTGAAAATGAAAACCAAAAGACAAAAGATTATGAGCATTTGGCTCGTGCCTATCGCCCATCTCATGCAGATTATACATATGACCAAAAATTTGGTTTTAGAGATTACCGAGGCGGCGGGCGTTCTTCTGCGAGGGAAACTCTGAACTGGGTGGTAGCAGGGACCTTGGCGAAACACCTGCTGCCAGAAGTTGAGATTTATTCTTATGTGTCATCGGTGGGGGAAGTCTCTTGCACAAAGCCATATCAGGAGCTTGATTTTTCAAAAATAGATGGAAATGAAGTGAGATGCCCAGATGAAACTACCGCAAAGCTCATGATAGAGCGAATAGAACAAGCGAGAAAAAAAGGCGATACAGTAGGCGGAACGATAACCTGTGTAATAAAAAACGCACCGAAAGGCTTGGGAGAGCCTGTTTTTAATAAACTTCATGCAGAGCTGGGAAAGGTGATGCTTGGCATCAATGCTTGTAAAGGTTTTGAGTATGGGACAGGATTTGAGGGAGCAAAAATGTCCGGCTCGGCGCAAAATGATATTTTCAATGCTGATGGAACTACCAAAACTAACCATTCGGGCGGGATACAAGGGGGAATTTCTAATGGAATGGATATTTATTTCCGAGTGGCGTTTAAGCCTGTTTCTACGCTGATGATGCCGCAGGAAAGCATAGATAATGCAGGGAATATCATAAAATTAGAAGGAAAAGGGAGGCATGATCCATGCGTGCTGCCGAGAGCGGTTCCTATCGTGGATGCCCTTTCAGCGTTCGTTTTAGCGGATATGTATCTCATAGATAAACTGAGAAAAATTTAATAAGAAAACAAAATGAAAAAATATTGGGAAAAAGGGATTTCTTTTGAGGAATATTTCAAGAAAACAGAAGAAATTGTCAATAAAGATGAAGAAAAACTAACTCCAGCAGAAAAAGAAATGCTGGAATATTATAAACTGGGAGTGCAGAGAATGAGCAGAATGATGAAGGTCTATAAACCCGATGAGGAGCAAGTGAAAACCCTTGAAAATAAAAACTTTAAAGGAAAAATATTGATTATTTCCGAAGGTTGGTGCGGAGATGCAGGGCAGACAGTGCCAGCGGTTT
>CAUQOP010000052.1:0-6104 GCA_963519505.1 uncultured Flavobacteriaceae bacterium
TTGATGGTAGAGCAAACTCAAAAGATATTGAAAGAGAAGAATTCATAAAATATTGCAAGGACAATGGATTGCGGAAAGGAAAAACTGTTTTGGATAGATGTTCAAAGCAGTTTTGTTTTTTTGAAATGTGATGCTTTGGTAGTTCAGATTACAAAATGAGAAACGCCTACTAAGACAGAGCAGAAAAAACTTAAAAAATCATTGATAATTATTCCTTTTTGTAGTAGTTATTTTAGTGGATAAAATGTAAATTTGCAGAACTCCCTATAATAACTAAAAAATGAAAAAGAGAATCTTCATAGAGAAAAAAGGGATTTTCGATGTAGAAAGTCCTAAAATTCTAACTGAAATCAAGAGCATTCTTCCCAAAGTAGAGAATGTAAAAGTTTATAATATTTACGATGTTTTTGGGCTGTCCGAAAGTGATTTTTCCAAAACAGTAGGCAGCGTTTTCGCAGACCCAGTTACAGATATCATCCACACAGAAAATCCAGCGCAAGAGCATTATTTTGCTACAGAATTTCTCCCTGGGCAGTATGACCAGAGGGCAGATTCGGCGGAGCAGTGCATTTCGCTGCTTACAGGAACGGACAATGCTGCCGTACGAAGCGGAAAACTCATCGAGATAAAGGGCATTTCTTCCGCGGATTTGGATAAGGTTAAAGACCTGCTTATCAATAAGGTAGAGAGTAGAGAAAAGGACTTGTCCAAACTAGAAATCCCAGCGCAGGAAAAACCAACTCCTGTGATTGTTCATGAAGGTTTTATCGGTTTTAATGAGGCCGAACTGGAACAGTTCTACAAGCAGCACGGCTTTGCTTTTGGGTTTGATGATTTGCTGTTTATTCAAAATTATTTCCAATCGGAAAACCGAAACCCAACCGAGACCGAGCTCAAAGTTTTGGACACCTACTGGAGTGACCACTGCCGACATACCACTTTTGAAACCGAGCTGAAAGACATTCAGTTCAAAGGCGAGTTTAAAGAAACTTTAGATAAAATTTTCGCCGATTATTTAGAAAAAAGAAAGTTCTTAGGAAGAGAAGCGAAACCGATTTCGCTCATGGATTTGGCTACGGTTTGCGCCAGATATTTCCATAAAACAGGTAAATTAGAAAACCTTGTAGTTTCTGATGAAATCAATGCCTGCACGATAGAAATAGAAGCCGAATTTGACGGTAAAAAAGAGCCTTGGTATCTTCTTTTCAAAAACGAAACGCACAACCACCCTACTGAAATAGAGCCTTTTGGTGGTGCTTCTACTTGTCTTGGCGGTGCCATCCGTGACCCACTTTCTGGGCGTGCTTTCGTGTATCAGGCGATGCGTCTGAGCGGTGCAGCGGATGTTCTGGAGCCTGTTTCTGCGACTTTGCAGGGAAAACTTCCACAGAGAACCATCACAAAGCAGGCGGCGAATGGCTATTCTTCTTACGGAAATCAGATAGGTCTTGCCACTACGATGGTCAATGAAATCTATCATGAAGGCTACAGAGCGAAGAGAATGGAGGTAGGTTTCGTGGTCGGAGCAGTTCCGAAAACTTGGGTAAAACGCGAAAAACCACAGAATGGCGATATCGTGATTTTACTTGGCGGCGCTACAGGGCGAGATGGAGTAGGCGGCGCTACAGGTTCTTCCAAGGAGCAGGACGAAACCTCTATACATACGCTTTCTACCGAAGTTCAGAAAGGAAATGCCGTGGAGGAGAGAAAAATCCAAAGACTTTTCCGTAACCCAGAAGTTACCACTTTAATAAAGAAATCTAATGATTTCGGCGCGGGTGGAGTTTCTGTGGCTATCGGTGAAATTGCCGATTCTTTGAAGATAGATTTGGATATTTTACCTTTAAAATATGAAGGGCTGAACGGAACAGAACTTGCCATTTCTGAATCGCAGGAGCGTATCGCTGTGGTGGTGGATGCCAAGGATAAAGACCAGTTTATCCATTTCTGTGAAAGAGAAAACATCAAAGCCGTAGAGGTAGCGAAAGTTACCGATTCGGGCAGAATGCAGATGTTCTGGAAAGGAACTAAAATAGTAGATTTGAGCCGAGAATTTCTAAATTCCAACGGCTGTGCAAAATCTCAAAATGCCGAAATTTCTCATCTTCAAAAGCTTGAAAATCAAACAGAAATATTTAACGAAGAAAACCTCATCAGAATACTTTCGGATAAAAATACAGCCTCTCAAAAAGGCTTGTTGGAGATGTTTGACTCTTCAGTCGGTGCGACCACGGTGGCTATGCCTTTGGGCGGAAAACACCAGATTACCGAGATGGAGGGAAGCGTGCAGGCACTGCCTGTTTTGAACGCGAAAAATGTGGAAACGGTGTCTCTGGCAGCGTGGGGCTTTGATGCCGGAATTTCTTCGCAAAACTCTCTGATAGGGGCAGCAGATGCTGTGGTGGAGTCCGTGGCGAAAATTGTAGCTATGGGCGGCGATTATAGAAAAATCCGATTGAGCTTTCAGGAATATTTTGAAAAATTAGGTCAAAACCCAGAAAAATGGGGCAAACCGCTGGCATCACTCCTTGGGGCTTATGATGCGCAGATGAATTTTGGGCTGGCGGCCATCGGAGGGAAGGACTCTATGAGTGGAACTTACCAAAATCTGAATGTACCACCGACATTGATTTCCTTCGCTTGTGCAGATGGACAGAAAAAACACATAATTTCGCCAGAGTTTAAGCAGGCTGGAAATAATATTTATCATTTTTATCATCAAAATAAAGAAAATGGACTGCCAGATTATGAAACTCTGAAAGAGGTTTTTGACTTCGTTCATCAGCAGATAAAAGCAGGAAACATTGTTTCTGTAAAGACCATAAAAGAGGGCGGAGCGGCAGTTTCATTGGCAAAAATGTGTTTTGGAAATCATCTTGGTGCAGAGGTGGAACTTGCAGAAAGCCAGATTTTGGAGAAAAACATCGGTGGTTTTATCATTGAAAGTAAAATGGAACTAGCTCATTATCAGCTTTATAAGATAGGAAAAGTGACCGAAGGAAAAACTTTGGTTATCAATAAAAAAGCGTTTGACCTTGGTAAATTGCTTTCGGCTTATACGCAGACTTTTGAAAATCTTTTCCCGACAGCCGAGCCGGACAGAATAGAAATCAACATCGATGAAAAGCTGAATTCTACCAGCCCGAAAAACATCATCATCAAGAA
This sequence comes from uncultured Flavobacteriaceae bacterium, assembly GCA_963519505.1. GTDB lineage: Bacteria > Bacteroidota > Bacteroidia > Flavobacteriales > Weeksellaceae > JABCPE02. The sequence goes on from CAUQOP010000052.1 coordinate 3,166, forward strand.
ACATAACATCGCAAAACCAAGGGTTTTCGCGCCTATTTTCCCAGGAACGAACTGCGAATACGAAACACAAAATGCTTTCCGAAAAGAGGGAGCAGAGGTGACCTCATTACCGCTCATTAACCTTACCAAAAGCCTTTTGGAGGAGAGTATAGAGGCTTGGACAAAGGAAATAGACCAGTCTCAAATTCTTGCTTTCTCAGGAGGATTCTCCGCAGGGGACGAGCCTGATGGTTCTGCGAAATTCATCGTCAATGTTCTTAAAAACGAACAAATGAAATCTGCTGTTCATCGCCTTTTGGAGCGTGACGGGATGATTCTGGGGATATGTAATGGCTTCCAAGCCTTGGTAAAATCTGGACTTCTGCCGTATGGGGAGATAAGAGATTTGGATGAAAACTCGCCGACACTCGCACACAACGCGATAGGGCGCCATATTTCCCAAATGGTGGATGTGAAGGTAGTAAATGATGATTCGCCGTGGCTGAAAGGCATGAAAAACGAAGTCTATACCATCCCGATTTCCCACGGAGAAGGGCGTTTCATGGCGAGTGAGGAGGTGTTGACAGAACTCTACAAAAATGGGCAGATAGCTACCCAATACATTGATTTTGAAGGGAAAATAGCTCACGGAATGCCATATAACCCGAATAATTCGCTTTTTGGAATAGAAGGAATTACCAGCCGAAGCGGAAAAATTTTCGGAAGAATGGGGCATCCAGAGCGTTTCGCGGAAGGTTTGCTGAAAAACATCCCAACTGCCAATTACCACAATATTTTCAGGAATGGAGTGGAGTATTTTAAGTAAAGGAAAGTCAAAATAAATTAGTATATTTGAACATAATTTTTAAAATTTATATTATGAAACATTTATTATTTGTCCCATTATTCATTTTGTTATTTGTTTCTTGTGGAGATGGAAAACCTAGTGAGAATGAAGCCAAAAAAGAAGTAGAAGAATTGGTTAATAAAGTATCAGAAGGCAATGTTGTTCTTACTGAGTTCAAGAAAATAGATGCAGAAGAGAAGAATGTATTTGGATCGCATTTATATGGTATTGACTTTGAAGGTAAAATTACCTATAAAAAAGACGGTTTTGTATATAAATATGCTTATAAAGGGCTGAGTATTGATGAGAATAATATATTAATTATCCGAGATGAGCCAAGTGAATACTCAAAAAATAGTTTTGTTGAAGTTAAAAAAGGCGAAGTAAGAGAGGTTTCAGGGCGAATTACTTATAAGAAAAAAGAAAATGGATGGAAATTTCAAAGGGATAATACAATTAGGTTTAAAGAAAAAGATGAATAAAAAAAAAAAAACACCTCTGAAAAGGAGGTGTTTTTTTATTGTTTTCTGATGTTAGAACAAATCGTCTAATTTAGATTTTGCAGAATCCCAGAATTTGCCGAGGTCAGATTTTAAATCATCTAATTTATCTTCTGCAAGGTCTTTTATTTCATCCCATTTGTCTTCTGCTTCTTCTAGTTTTGCTTCTAAAAGTTTGCTTTTTTCTTCCAGTTCTGCTTTGGCATCACCAGAGAGTTCTTCTGCTTTTCCTTTTAGAATTTCCAATTCCTTTTTAGCGTTTTCTATTTGTTCTTGGAATTTTTGTTTTAGTTCGTTAGTGTCCATTTTTTTTGTTTTTAAATGTTAAACAAGACAAAGATAAACAAAAACGCTTTAAACCAAAATAAAATTTCTGTAAATTGCGCAAAGGTAGTTTTTTGAACTATGAGGAGGGATAAAAAGTAATGAAATAAAACAACAGCAATCGAAAAGTATAGAAAATAATAATGGATACAAGAATTAAACTTGGAATAAGTGGGATTATATTGGCTTATGCAGCATATAAAATGATCATAAAAGATAAAATAGGTCTGAATTTGTTTTAATCCGAGCGTGGGGTGTGGTCATTATAGGAATAATGACAGCTATTATATGTTTTATACTAGTATTATTCGGGTTAGATTAGTGAGAGTTATAAATATCCTAAATTGCCAAAGGAATGAATAAAGAATAAACTAAAGATAATCATAATGAAAAAGAAATTTTTATTATTAATATGCATGTTACCAGCATTATTATTAGCACAGCAAGGAAAGAATAAACCCTGCAATGATAAAAAAAGACGAATAGATGAGTTGCCTTGCACAATAATAGAACGGTATGGAACAGATGTAATACCTGATGAAGAGACACTAATAAAATATATTGATAAATAAACGATATTCTGTTGATGCAGAAGAGCTTAAACCATATCAAATAAGTTTAATAGCAAATGAAAAAGTCTGGAAAACAGAAATAAAATTAAATTGTAGATTTTGTAAAGCATATATTAATATAAATTAAGAATACAGGAGAAGTTTTAAACTTTTACAGATCCGAAGAGTAATATTGGTAATATTCCAAATTATAACAAAAAAAGAAATAATATACATTATAAAAAAAACAGAATATGAAAAAGCTGAAGAATAGTTGTTTATTAATGCTTGTATTGATGTTTTTAGTTTCTTGTGAATCAAATCTTTTTAGGATAGATGATAAAGGCTGTATTATAGGGAATAAACCGATAAACTATATAGAAATAAACTCAGAAACAGATAATATAATTTATGTTATTCAAAAGAGAAAAAATAGAAAGCCATCTAAAAATTTTTGTTTAGATAACATTCCTTCTGAATATGTAATAGAGAGATATTATGAAAAAAATGGGTTTATCAATTATAAAGAGGAAGAAAAAATAAATTTAGAACGAAATAAACTGTATAAATTTATAACAAAAGGAGGAGATTCTGGCGAATATAGAATGGTCATTTTTTTAGATACAGCTGGAATATATAAAAAACAATGATTTTGGTAATATTTTAAATTATAATAAAAAATGGAAAAAATATTTTATTCGTTTCTGAAAAAACCTTAATTTAGTTGGGTAATTTTTT
>CAUQOP010000053.1:0-5885 GCA_963519505.1 uncultured Flavobacteriaceae bacterium
AAGAATATTAAGAATATGTTTAAAAAATTATTCGCCAGTGATAAGCTTATGAAGGCTCTGTTTTAGGCTTTCTATCAGAGCTTTTTTCTCATCTATTTTGTCATAAGTGTCTTTTAGCAGAGGATTTTCTCGCGAAGGATTATTAAAGAAATTGATATTGTTCTCTAATTTCACTACTTCCGCCTCTAAATCTGCTATTTGGCTCTTGATTTTTCTTGCTTTGTCAGTAAGCTGAGCTTCTGTAAGATTTTCTTCTTTCAGGTCAAATACATTGATTTTGTTTAATTTAAGTTTCTCTTTCAGAACTTTATTAAACTCATTATTGATGCTCATTTTGTTTCTTGGAACTTTACCAATGCTGTCCCAAGAACTCTTGATTTGCTCTATTTTTTCTACGCTTCCTTCTTCATCGTTTATTTGCTTTAATTCATCGAGCAAGGCTTTCTTCTGATGGTAGTTTTGTTTCCAATCATCCGTTGTAGAAGCGTTTTTCTCACGGAAATTATTGAAAAATGTATTACAAGCATCACGGAAATCATTCCATACTTTATTAGCTTGATTTTTAGGAACATGCCCTATGTTTTTCCAGTCTTCCTGTAACTTTTTAAACAAAGGCATGGCAGTATCCCAATCCTCAGAATGCATGTTGTCCTGTGCGATGGAAATCAGTTTTTGCTTTTCCTCTAAATTGACATGCTGTGAGTTTTTTAGATTTTTATAAAAATCATTTTTCTTAGCATTAAAGGCTCTAAGCGCGGTTTTGAACTCTGTCCAGTTTTGGTTGGATAATTTTTTAGGAACATTGCCTAATTTTAAAAACTCGCTGCGAAGCTGTTCCACTTGTTTTATCGCTTGTTGCCAGTAGTTATGAGTAACAGCCTCTTTTGAAGAAGCGAAATCTTTCAGTTTCGCGATGATTTCATTTTTCTTTTCCAAAGCCTTTTGCTGTTCCACTTCTATTTGAGCCAAAAGTTCAGATTTTCTCTCGTGGATTTTATTAGAAATTTCTTTGAAAACTTCCCAAGTGCTGTCACGAAACTCTTCCGCCACAGGCTCGGCTTCTTCTTTCCAAAGTCTGTGTAGGTATTGCAGTTCATTCAGGGCTTTTTGGACAGAAACTTCATTTATCAGTTCTTCTGCACGAGCGATGATGCTTTTTCTCTTTTCTAAATTGTGTGCATATTCTTGCTCACGGTATTCTTTATTTAAATCCAGCATTTGGTAAAACTGATTCAAATGATGGAAGTAATTGTGATTCAAGTTTTTAAATTCAGATTTTGCAACTGCTCCAGTATTTGCCCATTCTTCTTTGATTTCTCTGATTGCACGGAATAGGTTGGTATTAGGCTCAGTATTGATGTAGAGATTTTTGAGTTTTTCTATGATTTGGTTTCTTTTTTCCAAATTTTCTTGGTGCTCTTTTTCTTGATTTTTGTTAAAGGCATCCAGTTTTTCCTTGAAAATACTCACCAAAGCAGAATATTTGGACTGCTCTGGATGTTCGTAAGAGAAATCTTCCATGTCATTCCCTTCCTCTACGAAATCGTGTTTTTTATCCGCAATTTCATCTTGAATAAGGTGATAAGCCTTGTCTTTTAACTGATTGAATTTTTTAGCATGAGCTCCCGCATCTGGCTTATTTACGATGCTTTCCATTTCAGACAAAAGTTCTTTCACAGAGAGCGTTTCCAGAGCCGCCTGCTCATTTTCTTCTATTTCTTCGTAAGAATTGATATCTAAAAATTCTTCGTTTTTGTTTTCCATTTCTGTACTCATTACAATCAGTTTTTGTTTAATACTAAGCTCAAATTTTGAGGATTAAAAAAAGCCTCAACATTTCAAGGCACTAAATTAAAGGTTTTTTATTTAAAATTCCAAATTTCCCACGCTTTTTCTGCTTGTTGTTCTAGCATAAGAAGTCCATTCATCGTTTTGGCTCCCATTTCATGAGCTTTTCTAAGGAACTGAGTCTGAGGAGGATTGTAGATTAAATCTATGACCACATGCTGAGAAGAAATCCCACCGAAAGGAAAGGGAAGGCTCTGCTCCACATTTGGGAAAGTGCCTACTGGCGTGCATTGGACGATGATTTTATGTTCTTTTACGATTTCTTCCGAAAGATTTTCAAAATTAAGTTCGGTTTTCCTTGAAACTGTTTGATAATCAATATTATATTTATCAAAAATATATTTCACGGCCTTTGCAGCTCCTCCGTTTCCTAAAATCAGCGCCTTTTCTGATAGGATTTTTGGGTAAGTCAATAAGGATTTTTCAAAACCGAAAACATCTGTATTGTACCCAATTTTTTTTCCATTTTTGATTAAAATACAATTGACTGCGCCTATTTTTTCGGCTTCATCACTCAGTTCATCTAAAAAAGGAATTACCCGTTCTTTGTAGGGAATGGTGACATTCAGCCCTCTGAGATTGTCTATGCTGAATATTTTTTCTACTTCCTCAACTTGCTGAATATCAAATAAATCGTAAGAATAATCCAACAAAGATAATTGATGGAATTTCTGTTCAAAATATTTTTTTGAAAATGAATAGGAAATATTCCTTCCGATAAGCCCAAATTTCATCATTTTTATTGGCTTTAAATCTAATTAGATGACAAATGATGCTTGTTCACTTTGGAGAAAATCCAAGAAACCATCAGTCCGAAGAAAAACGCTGATGATATGACAATCAGGTAGTTATATAAAGTTATTTTTACAGGGAAAGGCAAATCCAGCCCTACTGATGCCTTGAAAAAGCCTGTCTGTATCTGCAAAATACAAACTAAAGTTCCTAGTATCAGCCCAAAGAAAATGCCCAAACAAACAATCAGCGCACCTGTATAAAAATAGGTTTTTCTTAGTTGTGAAAATGTAAAACCTAACGAAATCAGTGATTTAGCTTGTTGTTTTTTATCCAATTGTAGGATGATGATTGCACCAGCGAGATTAAAGGTCGTGATGAAAATCACCAAGATAAAAATCAAATAAATAATCAGTTTTTCGGTGTTTATCATCTTCCAAAACGCTTCATTTTCCTCCATCTGAGTGTTGATGAAGATACTATCATCAGCCAAATTTTTCAGCAGAGATTTTTTTATTGCATCTGCTTGTTCGGGATTATTTAGTTTTATAGCGATTTGATAAGCCGAATTTTTTGGGAGATTGAGCAGTCTTTGAGTAAGCTCTATCGGAGCAATGATATAGTTGTTAAGTTGTTCATTTTCAGCGAAAATACCTGTCACGAATATGGCTTCTTTATTAAAAATATCCTCTTCTTTATTGATGAGTCCTTCACCTGCTTTTGGGATGAAAATGGTGGCTGTCGTATTGTCATCATCTCCGCCAATGGGAATGGCTAGCCTGTTGTTAAGAAGTCCTTCTACAACGACCTCGTTTTGGTATTGAAAGGAAGGATATTCTCCATATATAATGGATTTTTGAATGGGATTTATTTGGGTATAAATAGAATCAACGCCCTTTAAATAGGCGATTTCTCCGTTTTCATTGTAGTTGAGATAAACTTTTTCCTCTATTACTTTTGAAAATGCTTTTATTTCAGGTTCTTTTTCTAATACAGAAATGATTTCTTCGGGATTTTTTAGTAGTTTCCCTTCTTTGCTTTTTATCGTTAAATCCGCATGGATATTGTTAATCAGTTCTTTATTAAGTTCCTCTAATCCAGAAAAAATAGAAATCACTATAAACATCGCCATTACTGCAATAGTCATAGCTGTAGCGGCCAATCCTGTGATAAAGGACACAGCTTGGCTGCCTTTTTTAGAAACTATGTATCGAAGAGCGATGTAGAAAGGAGTGTTCATTTTTACAGAATAGGGTTGTCTCCTAGACCTTTTAGTTCTCGTTCTAGTTTTTCTACATCATCTAGCGAAGTGTCCAGATAAAAATTGAGCTGAGGGATGGCTCTCACTTGTTTTGCCATTTTTTGCCCAATGAAATTTCTGTAATATGATTTATTTTCTTCAATTTCTTTCATCACGGCATCTCTGAAATCTTGTGGGAAGATGCTTAGATAAACTTTGGCTATTCCTAGGTCAGCGGTGACTTTAACATCAGATACGCTTACCAATAGGCTTTGTTTGCTGTCTGATGCTTGCTTTCTAAAAAGTTCTGCTAGGTCTTCTTGTATGATTTGTGCTACTTTTCTTTGTCTATTACTTTCCATATCCTGCAAAGATAATATTTATTTAATCTATTGGATGTAATTTATGAAAAAAAACTTGATTTTAATAAATAAATTTTTACTTTTGTGCAAATTAAAAAATGCATTTATGAGTTTTATTAAAGAATTTAAAGAATTTGCCATTAAAGGAAATGTGGTAGATATGGCGGTAGGGGTGATTATTGGAGGAGCTTTTGGTAAGATAGTGAGCTCTTTTATAGAAGATGTTATCACGCCTCTTCTTCTTACTCCAGCTTTAGAAGCTGCTAATTTGAAAAATATTGAAGAACTGACTCTTTTTGGAGGGGTTAAGTATGGAATGTTTCTTTCAGCGGTAATTAATTTTGTTATCATTGCTTTTATCTTATTCATGATGATAAAGGGAATTAATAAACTTAAAAATGAAAAACCAGCTGACGAACCAGCAGCTCCTACACAAGAGGAATTATTGGCTGAAATTAGAGATTTATTGAAAAATAAATAAGCAAATATATTTCATTCATAAAAGTTTAAAATTGACAAAAAATTCTCTCAAATTTGAGAGAATTTTTTTATTTCTTTAGTTTTATGGACAGGTTTTTTATCATGTCTTCAGACATTTCTTTTATACCAAATTTATAGCTTAGTCCCCAGTCTCTTTTAGCAACGCTGTCATCTATGCTTTTTGGCCAGCTTTCAGCTATTTTTTGTCTAAAATCAGGTTCATAAGAGATTTCAAAATCAGGAATAATTTTTTTGATTTCCTCTGCTAATTCCTCTGGTGTAAAGGACATTCCGCCCAAGTTATAAGATGTTCTTACTGAGATGCTTTCGCTAGGAGCTTCCATTAGTTTTATCGTTGCATCTATGGCATCTTCCATATATAGCATAGGCATGGCGGTTCCTTTTTGGATGAAACTTGTGTATTTTCCTTTTTCTATTGCTTCGTAGAAAATTTCCACGGCATAATCTGTGGTCCCTCCGCCAGCAGGCGTCTGCCAAGATATCAGTCCTGGATATCGGATGCTTCTGATATCTACATTGTGTTTTTGGTGATAATATTCACACAGTTTTTCACCGGCTACTTTGGTTACTCCGTAGATAGTAGAAGGATTGAGTGCAACTTCCTGTTCTACATTATAAGGAGAAATTCCTCTTCCAAAAACTGCGATAGAACTTGGCCAAAATATCTTTTTGATTAGTCCATTTTTTGCCATTTCGCATAGATGAAGCAGTGGGTCTAAATTTACATTCCAAGCTAAAATAGGCTGTTTTTCAGAAGTCCCAGATAGGAGGGAAGCTAGATGATAGACAGTAGTAATCTTATATTCTTTGATGATTTTTTCTAATTCTTGGTGATCAGTAACATCTAGTTTTATGTATTTTCCAGCGCTGTCTAGTCCTTCTTTTATATAGAGGTCGGAAGCTATGATGTTTTCCTTTCCGTATATACTGGCAAGTTTTGTTACTAATTCACTTCCTATTTGTCCATTGGCTCCGGTAATGAGAATTTTCTCCGTGTGTTCTTCCATTTTTTATTCATATTTTTCTGCAACGAAATTAAGAAAAATTAAAAAAATAGGAAAGTAAAAAACAAAAAACCTTTAACTGGAAAGTTAAAGGTTTTAAACACCAAATCACAAAATATTAATATGAAAAAAATTACTATTTTCTATTTATAAAAGTGACCTGGCTGGGATTCGAACCCAGGACCCATACATTAAAAG
>CAUQOP010000054.1:0-5882 GCA_963519505.1 uncultured Flavobacteriaceae bacterium
TTAACCCAAGTAAAACAGTTTCTGGGACATCAGATAGATGGGTGATGTATAATAATACAGGAGACTATGCCAATGGACTTCAGTTTTGGAACTATAAGGCAGGGAGTGGTAGCGAGCAAGTAGTAATGTTCTTATCTGATGAGGGAAATGTCGGAGTGGGGGATTTTAGAACTTATGCACAGATTCCTGCTTTTGCGGATAGAACACCACAGCACAAACTCCATGTTTTAGGGAATGTAGTAGCAGAAGGGGGGCTTCTAAGAACTTCATTAGCAAGTGAAGAAGGAGGATTTGTAAGTATAGTAAACTCAGGTAAAACTACAGTAACAGGAGGAGCAAGAGAATGGAGAATATATAACATGAGAGGTTCTTTTTCTAACTCACTACAATTTTGGGGCTATGATGCTAATGGTAATAACTTAGGTCCTAAATTTACCATTACAGATAATGGAAATGTGGGAATAGGTACTAATTTACCATCACAAAAATTAGAAGTAGCAGGGCAGGTGCTGGCAAGTAATTTTACTTTGTCATCAGATTCTCGTCTAAAGGAACATGTTAAGAGTATTGATAATGCATCTAAAACCCTTTCTCAACTAAGACCTATAACATACCACTGGAATACAAAAGGAAAGCAGAAAGGTGGTAATGCTAAGCTACAGTATGGTTTCATAGCTCAAGAAGTAGAAAAAGTGCTTCCAGATATTGTAGAAACAGATAAATCTTCTGATAAATATAAATCTGTAAATTATACAGCTATAGTTCCTGTCTTGGTAAAAGCAATACAAGAGAAAGATAAAGAGATAGAAGAACTGAAAGCAAGGCTGGATGCTATAGAAAAGAAGATAGGAAAGTAGTTTTTTGATAATATAATTTTATTTGTTGTGTGCTGAGAAATTTTTCCTCAGCACACATTTTTCTTTCTGTAAAAATAAATAACTTATCTTTTTTGCTATTTTTGTGAGATAAAATAAATTTATGCCTATCGAAACACGAGACATTTTACTAAAAACCTTGAAAAGTTTTTGGGGCTATGATGCTTTCAGGGAGAGTCAGGAAGATATTATTTTGTCTATTTTAGAGCAAAATGATACTTTGGTGCTGCTACCTACGGGCGGCGGTAAGTCTCTCTGTTATCAGCTTCCTGCTTTGGTTTTAGAGGGAACTTGTCTGGTAATTTCACCGCTTCTGGCTCTTATGAAAGACCAAGTTTCTCATTTGAAAGATTTGGGAATAGAGGCAGAATATCTTAGTTCCGAACTGGATGAAGCAGAGCAGGAAGAAATCTACGAAAAGGCAATATCAGGCGAAATTAAACTACTGTAGGTCTCACCAGAGCGACGTCATAACTCTTTGTTTATGAGGAAAATGCTGGATGTTCCGCTTTCCTTTATTGCGGTGGATGAGGCGCACTGTATATCAGAATGGGGACAGGATTTTAGACCGAGTTATCAGCATATTAGCGAGTTTAGAAAAACGATAGGAAATCTGCCTTGTATGGCTCTTACGGCTACTGCGACGTCCAAGGTCGTTCTTGATATTAAGGAAAAATTAGGTTTGTCTTCGGTTCGTGTTTTTCAGAAAAGTTACAAAAGGGAGAATATTCATATCTTCCATGAAGAGATTTCTGATAAATACCAAAGAATGCTTAGTTTCCTGAAAATCAATAAAATATCAGGAATAGTCTATGTCCGAACAAGGAGAGAAGCAGAGGAGCTGACGGCGTTTTTAAAAGAACACAATCTGCAAAATGTAGATTTTTATCATGCAGGGCTCTCGGCAAGGGAGCGAAACGAGAAACAAAGAAAATGGCAGGAAAGGAATGATTTTGTTTTGATTTCTACCAATGCTTTTGGGATGGGAATAGACAAGGATAATGTACGTTTTGTTATCCATTATTCGCCATCTTCTTCGGTTGAAAATTATTACCAAGAAATAGGAAGAGCGGGGCGAGACGGGCAGGAGAGTTATGCTTTTTTGCTTTGGAACAGGCAGGAACTCGGCGAGATGGACGATGTGTTGTCTGCGCAGATTCCAGATAAAACCCAATATTTGAAGGTGATATCCTACATCTATTCTATATTTCAGATTGCCGATGGGGAGGCTGCGGAGAGGATATTTCAGCTGGATTTACAGAAAGTGCAGAGTTTCACCAAGATTTCCTTTGCTAAGATTAGAAATGTTTTGGGATTTCTTCATAATCAGGAAGTTATATTTTGGAATAATTATAAATCGCCTTCTACAATAGAGCTGAAAATCCCTGTCGAAGAATTGGAAGATTTGCCGCCGAAAGATGCGTATTTTATAGAATTGTTGCTTAGAAATGTTTCTGGAGTTGCCACGCACAAAGTTTCTTTTAGCGAAGAAAGTCTGAGTGCAAAACTGGGCGTAAGTCAGCAGATGATAAAGGACAGAATAAAGGAATTGCAAAAAAAAGAATGGCTGGAATATGTGGACGGAAGCACCGACAGCATAAAGTTCCTAAGACCACGAGACAGCAGAGAAATTCAAGGAAAATACTGGAATCTATTTGAGAAAATCCAGAGAAATAAAATCCAAAAATGGGAGGAAATGAAATACTTTATCCAAGATAAAGATTTCTGTAAAATGAGAATGATTTTGACTTATTTTGGAGAAAAATCCTCGGATAACTGTGGAAAATGTAGTTTTTGTCTGTCCCAAAATCTAGTCAAAGAAAAAACTTTGTCCGATGAGGTTTTAGAAATATTAGCCAAAAATCCAGCTACTTTTGATGAACTGAGCGTAAAAATATTCTGGCATGAAAAGGAAAAAATCTATGAAACCTTGATAACTCTGCTGAATTTAGAGAAAATAAAAATGTTGAACTACAAAACTTATATGATCAATGAATAAACTAAAAGTCGTTTTCTTCGGAACGCCTGATTTTGCAAGGGCTTCTCTGGAAGCTATCCATACCTCGGCGCATGAGGTGGTGGGAGTCGTTACCGTAGCAGATAAAGCCAGTGGGCGAGGGCAAAAAGTGCATCAGTCTCCCGTGAAAACTTATGCCGTAGAGCATGATTTACCGCTGTTTCAGCCAGAAAAACTTCGTAATGAAGAGTTTCTATCACAGATACAAAGTCTAAACGCAGATATCTTCGTAGTGGTGGCATTTAGAATGATGCCAAAAGTTCTGTTTTCCATGCCGAGGCTGGGAACATTCAATCTACATGCCTCATTATTACCAGATTACAGAGGTGCAGCACCGATAAATTATGCCGTTATCAATGGCGAGACAAAGTCTGGTGTCACTACATTTTTCATCAATGAAAAAATAGACGAAGGGAATATTCTCCTTCAAGCAGAAACTGAAATTTCTCCCGAAGACAATGCAGGAACACTTCACGACAGACTGATGGAGATAGGAGCAAAACTGGTGGTGGAAACTCTGGATGGTCTTGCGGAAGGGAAACTTACAGAAATTCCTCAAAATCAGAAAGAAAATCCTAAAACAGCCTATAAAATTTTCAAAGAAGATACTAAAATAGACTGGGAAAAAGAAGTGGAAGTTATTCATAACTTTATCCGTGGAATGTCGCCGTATCCTGCTGCTTTTACTATTTTGGAAGTGGGCGGAGAGCAGAAAATATTAAAGATTTTTAAAGGAAAATTCCAAAAAATAGAACATTCTAAAGAGTATGGAGCGATAGAAATTTCTAAAAATGAATTTAAAATCTATGCTAAAAATGGAGTTTATTTCCCAGAAGAATTACAGCTGGAAGGAAAAAAACGAATGAATTTAAAGGATTTTCTAAATGGATTTCATAGTTTTGACGAATTAAAATTGATTAAATAAATTTTTGTTATGTATAAAAGTGTTATAAAGGGAATAGGACATTATGTGCCAGATAATGTAGTGACTAATGATGATTTAGCTAAGATAATGGATACCAATGATGAGTGGATAACGGAGCGTACGGGTATCAAAGAAAGAAGACACAGAACGAGCAAGTTTGACAGCCAAGAAACTACAAGTTTCTATGGTTTTAAAGCTTCTGAAAAAGCGCTGGAATCAGCTGGTCTGACTGCGAAAGATATAGATTATATTATTTTTGCGACACTCAGCCCAGATTATTATTTCCCTGGGTGTGGTGTAGTTTTGCAGGAAATGCTGGGCTGTGATACTATAGGGGCGCTGGATGTGAGAAATCAGTGTTCAGGATTTGTTTACGCACTGAGTGTTGCAGATGCTTTCATCAAAGCGGGTCAGTATAAAAATATTCTGGTTGTAGGGGCTGAAATTCAGTCAGTTGCATTAGATATGACAGATAGAGGAAGAGGCGTTTCGGTGATTTTTGGTGATGGAGCAGGAGCGGTAGTGCTTTCGGCTTCGGAAGATGCTGGCGTTCAGGGGATTTTGTCTTATAATATGCATTCCGAAGGGAAATACGCAGAGGAGCTAATGATAAAATTACCAGGGACTAACTTGGGCTGGACAGACAGACTTCTTACAGAGCCAGAAAACATAAAGCCAGAAGAAATATATCCATATATGAATGGGAATTTCGTTTTCAAACAGGCGGTTACCCGTTTCCCAGAGACTATTATAGAATCATTGAAAAAAGCAGGTAAAAGCGTAGAGGATTTGGATATGCTTATTCCGCATCAGGCGAATATCAGAATTTCTCAGTATGTACAGCAATTAATGGGACTTCCAGATGAGAAGGTATTTAATAATATCCAAAAATACGGAAATACCACAGCGGCTTCTATTCCTATTGCATTGAGTGAAGCGATAGCAGAAGGGAAGGTAAAACGAGGCGATTTAGTTTGTCTGGCGACCTTTGGAAGTGGATTTACTTGGGGAAGTGTATTGTTAGAATACTAATTTGGATTAGCATAAAAACAAAAAACCAGCTTGATTTCAAAGCTGGTTTTTTATTTTGGGAAAGATTTTTAATCTTCGTATTGTTCCAGAAAATAGGAAAAAGAGAAGTCGGGAACTTCCTCTACTAGGTCTTCTAAAGTCACCAAAAGGTCTTCGAAAATTTCTAACTGCTCCACAGTCATATTTACAAATTCTATATGTAAAGGCATTTCTAAATCGCCAGAAATACAGTCATAAAGAGCATCCAGATTATCTCCGAAATACTCAGGAAGTTCTATTTTTTCTTTCAGCTGGGCGTAGAAATCTTCCATATCGCCAATTTCTGAAAAATCAATGTATATCGTGTTCATTATCAGTTAATTATTTTATTGTTTTTCAAAACTTTTATAGTGGTTTTTAGTGAGCCACACTTCTCCTTCTTCGTTGAAAACTATTCGTTCTGCATTTCTTCTTCCACAGCGGTAGTTTATGTCCGCTTCATAGTATTTTCCATTGTTAGGGAGCTTTTTCTCTCGGTTGCTGAAACGGTCTCCACCGATAGCCCTATTGGGAAGCACTTCGCAGAGATTTCCTTCGGATGGTTTCCAGCCTTGTCTTTTGGCTTCTCCTTTGGTGATGTAGTATTCAGGGAGTTTTTTGTGTTTTTTGACATAGTTGATTACGATGGTTTCATCGGTAAGTTTTTCTATGTAGTTTCGCCCTTTTTGGTCTGCGATGCCGTATGGGTCTTTTGTCTTGGATGAATCTTTTTTGTATTGATAACCAACGACTTCTGGAGTGTCAAAATCGGATTTTTTCTTTAAGCTGGGAAGAAAATCACACAAAGCTACAATGAAAATAGCTCCAAAAATCACACTCAAATAGATTTGTTTTTTTGTCATTTTATATGATTTGAAAAGGCAAATTTATTTAAAATAAATGTATTTTTACACTTGCATTTGGCTTTTGTCAAATTGTTGGGAGTTTTTTAACTAAAAAATAATCAAAATAGATGAACAAAACACGATTAGACTTTCAAAAACAAACATTGGAA
>CAUQOP010000055.1:0-5834 GCA_963519505.1 uncultured Flavobacteriaceae bacterium
AAAAGAAAAATACGAGGAAGACAAACATAATTTGATAAGCTACTATAACTCACTTGGTTATAGAGACGCCAAAATCATTTCTGATACTATAACGAGAAGTGATAAAGGATTTGATATCAAAGTAAAATTAGAAGAAGGTAAAAAATACTATATAGGAAATATAGAATTCTACGGAAACACTGTTTTCTCCACAGAAGTACTACAAAGACTTTTGGGATACAAAAAAGGAGACATCTATGATGCTGTAGGATTTAACAAAAAAGTGGGAGAAGACGGCGGTAAGGATGATGATTCTGATTTGAAATCATTATACATGAACAGTGGTTATCTTTTCTCTAACATTACTCCGATAGAAAAGTCCGTGGAGGGAGATTCTATCAACTTAGAAATCCGTATCACAGAGGGCGAAAGAGCTACTTGGAATAAGGTTACTTGGTCTGGAAACACTACTACCCATGACCATGTTATCCTTCGTGCTTTGAGAACGCGCCCTGGAAAACTTTTCTCTAAGAGTGATATCAAAAGAACTTATTTTGATTTAGCGGGGATGCAGTTCTTTGACCCTCAAAAAATCGGACAAGAGATAAAACCAAATCCACAGGATAACACGGTGGATATTCACTGGACATTAGAGGAAAAAGGTTCTTCACAAATCCAGCTTCAGGCGGGATATGGTGGAAACACTTTCATCGGTACATTAGGGCTTACTTTTAACAACTTCTCTTTGAGAAAATTCTTGAAGTTTAACAAGTTAATTCCTCAAGGGGATGGGCAGACACTTTCTCTACAAGCGCAGGCTGGGCAGTATTTCCAGACTTATAGTGCATCATTCGTGGAGCCGTGGCTTTTCGGAAAGAGACCTACTGCTTTGTCTGTAAGTTTCAGCCACTCTCGTGTGAAATATTCTGATTATTATGGTACCCCTATGAAGTTAAACATTCTATCAGCATCTATTGGGCTTAATAAACTTCTAGAATGGCCAGATAACTATTTTTCACTTTATACAGGACTTTCTTACCAGAGATATAGTTTTAATAATTATACATTCTATTTCGGGGAAGAAACTCTGACGCATGGTACAGCGATCAACTTTGCTTTTTATGTAAGTTTGAGCAGATACTCTGCAGGATATGACCCTATATTCCCTACTACAGGTTCTAATATAGAATTGTCTGCTAAATTCACTCCACCTTATTCATCATTTGGTAATAAGGATTATTCCACTATGTCTACTGCTGATAAATACAGATGGATGGAATACTACAAGATAAAATTCAAAGCTGATGCTTATAATGAAATTTTAGGTAAATTAGTATTAAGAAGTAGTGCAGAGATGGGATTCCTTCATGGGTATAATAAGCAGCTGGGAGCACCTCCTTTTGAGCGTTTCTACATGGGAGGAACAGGGCTATACAGTGGTAGATATGACGGTAGAGAACTTATCCCACTTCGTGGATATGATGACCCATCTACATACAACAGATTTGCTCTTGAGCTGAGATACCCTATTTCTATGAACCAAACAGCTAAAATCTACGGATTGGCTTTTGCTGAAGGAGGTAACACATGGAAAGGATTTAACACTTATAATCCATTCAAATTACAGAGATCTGTGGGTGTAGGTGTGAGAATCTATATGGGAGCATTCGGGCTTATCGGATTTGATTTTGCTTATGGAATTGATAAACTGCCTTATTCTACATCTAATTCTCCATCTGGATGGCAGACTCACTTCTTGATGAATCAATCACTATAAAAGATATAAAAATGAGAAAATACGCATTATTTTTAGGAATAATTTTCATGTTTGGGGGATTTGTAGTATCTTCGGCACAGAAAATTGGCGTGGTAGATTCTGATTTTATCTTGAAAAGTCTTCCTGAATACAAGGAAGCTGATGAAAGATTTAACAAACAGATAAAGTATTGGCAGATGCAGCTGGATTCCTTGCAGTCAAACTACAATAAAAAGAAAGAACTCTTTGAAAATGAAAGAATTCTTTTGGTGGGAGAACAGCTGAAAACAAGAGAAAAAGAAGTGGCTGATTTGGAGAAAAAAGTGCAGGCTCATTTGAAAGAAAAATTCACTGCGCAGGGAGAAATCAACACATTCAGAGCCAAAGTAGTCCAGCCTTTTCAAGAAAAAGTATGGAATGCCATCAGAACTATCGCTGAAAAAAATGATTTAGGCATAATTCTTGATAGAAGTTCTGACAGCAGTGTGCTATTCACTGATAAAAGGTATGACTACACCAAGATGGTGCTGGATCTCCTGATGAGGGACAACCCAAAAGATGGAGAAAAGGATAAAGAAAATAAAAAGGAAAAAAATAATTCCAAGAAAAATAAAAAATAAGAATATTAAATTTAATCAAAAGTTATGAAAAAATCAGGTTTATTATTTGCATTCGCAATGTTTTTAATGTCTTTCGGGACAGTTAGCGCTCAGAAACTAGCAACTCTAGATGTTGCAGAAATCTTGAACCTAATGCCAGAAAAGAAAAAAGCAGATCAGCAATTAGAAGCTTTCAGCAAAACTAAACAAGCTGAAATCGAAAAACAAATGACTGCTGCTGAAGCTAAATTCAAAAAATACCAAGAAGAAGCTGCTAAACAAACTCCAAAAGTAAACCAAGAGAGAAACCAAGAATTGCAAAAATTGCAACAAAATATTCAGCAAATGACTCAAGTAGCTCAGCAAGACTTAGCTAAGAGACAAAACGAGGCATATGCACCTATCGAAAAGAAAGTGAATGATGCTGTAGCAAAAGTAGCAAAAGCTAACGGATGGGATTTTGTATTCGATACTAATACTGTTGGACTTATCTACAGAGGCGGAGCAGATGCTACTGCAGCAGTAAAAAAAGAATTAGGACTTAAATAATTTTTCTTAATAATTAAGACACAAAACCACTCAATATTGAGTGGTTTTTTTTAAATTTGACATTTAAATACTTTACAATGGAACTATTTTCAAAAGCAAAAATTAGATTCACAGACTGTGACCCTATGGGGCATCTTAACAATTCTAGATACATAGACTACATGCTCAATGCCCGAGAAGACCACATGGCAGAGCATTATGAATTTACCCACGAAGAATACGCCCACAAGACAGGCTGTGTATGGGTAGTTATACAAAACGAAATAGCCTATCTGAAAGAAGTAAAATACAACAAGGAAGTGATTATTTCCAGCAAACTGATAGAGCTAAATGACAGAACCTGCAAAATAGAACTTCTCATGAAAGACCTAGACACCGAAAAAATATACGCTGTGCTTTGGTGTACTTTCATTCATTTTAATTTAAAATCCAGAAAATCAGAAGTGATGGGTGAGGATATCATTCAAGCAAATCAAAAATTCTTGACCAAAGTGGAACAGGCTGATTTTCAGTCAAGAGCTAATTATCTAAGAACTCTAAACAAATAATTCATGAAAAAAATTCTTGTAGTCGGTGGAAATGGACAGCTCGGAAACTGTTTGAACAAAATAGCTTCTGACTATTCTCTGGAGTATGAATTCTGTTTCACAGATTATGATACTTTGGATATCACGGATAAAAACCAAGTTGATAGTTATTTCTCTGATTATCAGCCTGATTTCTGCATCAATGCTTCTGCATACACAGCCGTAGATTTGGCTGAACAAGAAAAAGAAAAAGCTTTTGCGGTCAATGCTGAAGGCGTGGGATACCTTGCCGAAGCTTGTGCAGAGCTTAACATTGATTTAATCCATATTTCCACAGATTATGTATTTGATGGCCAGACTGATCTTCCCTACACAGAAGATGATTTTACTAATCCTCTCGGGGTTTATGGCGCGTCCAAATTAGAGGGCGAAAACCTTGCTTTGGAAAAAAATCCGAAAACCATCATCATCAGAACATCTTGGCTTTATTCTGAGTTTAATAAAAATTTCGTGAAAACGATGCTCAATCTATTCAGCACCAAAGATGAACTGAATGTAGTGGCTGACCAATTCGGACAGCCGACTAATGCCAATGACCTTGCGAAGGTGATTATGAAAATCATCCGAACGGAAGAAAAAGAATACGGAATTTTCCATTTTTCTAATTATCCTGAGACTACTTGGTTTGATTTTGCACAAAAAATCGCAGAACTATCCGAAAGTAAAATCAAAATAAATCCCATCACCACAGACCAATACCCTACTCCAGCAAAACGCCCTATGCGAAGCACAATGTGTCTGGACAAAATAGAAAACAGCTACAACATAGAGCCTAGATACTGGGAAAATAGTCTGGAAGAGTGCATGGAAACTTTGTTAGAAAAATAAAAATCATTAATCTTTCCAAAATTTAGTTTTGCAATGCTAGTCAAAGTTTTTGGTAGTGCTATACACGGAGTTTCTGCCCAGACCATCACGATAGAAGTAAATGTAGACCAAGGTGTGGGCTATCATCTCGTGGGGCTTCCTGACAACGCCATCAAGGAAAGTAGCCACCGTATTTCGGCAGCCCTGAAAAATGTAGGACACAAGCTCCCTGGCAAGAAAATCACCATCAATATGGCACCTGCTGACCTCCGCAAAGAGGGTTCTGCATATGATCTGAGCATCGCGATAGGGATTTTGGCGGCTTCGGATAAAATTCTTGCCGAAAATTTAGACCAATACATCATCATGGGAGAGCTCTCCCTCGATGGCGGATTACAGCCGATAAAAGGCGTTTTGCCCATTGCGATAAAGGCGCGAGAGGAAGGCTTTAAAGGAATTATTTTACCTAAACAAAATACCCAAGAGGCTGCAATAGTGAATAATCTGGATGTTTACGGTGTGGAAAACATCAAAGAGGTGATTGACTTTTTCAATGGAGAAAGAGATTTGGAAAAAACCGAAATAGATACTCGCAAGGAGTTTCAAAATAAAATCAATGAATTTCCCTATGATTTTTCGGAAGTAAAGGGACAAGAAACCGCCAAAAGAGCCATGGAAGTGGCAGCAGCCGGCGGACACAACATCATTCTAGTAGGCCCTCCTGGCAGCGGAAAAACCATGCTCGCCAAGAGAGTTCCCAGCATACTGCCTCCTCTCACGATGAAAGAGGCTTTGGAAACCACTAAAATCCACTCCGTAGCAGGAAAAATGGGCAGCAACACTTCGCTGATGACCGTTCGCCCGTTCCGTTCACCTCATCACACTATTTCTGATGTTGCTCTAGTGGGCGGCGGCACCTATCCTCAGCCTGGGGAAATTTCCCTTGCGCACAATGGAGTTCTTTTCCTTGATGAGCTTCCCGAGTTTAAAAGAGCTGTTTTGGAAGTAATGCGACAGCCCTTGGAAGACCGCGAGGTAACGATTTCCAGAGCGAGATTTTCGGTGAATTATCCATCGAGTTTTATGCTGGTGGCAAGTATGAACCCAAGTCCTTCGGGCTATTTCCCTGATGACCCGAACAATACCTCTTCACAGACCGAAATGCAGAGATATATGAACAAGTTATCTGGCCCGCTTTTAGACAGAATAGATATTCATATAGAAGTCCAGAAAGTGGAGTTTGAGCAACTTGCAGAAAAAAGAAAAGGCAAAAGCAGTATAGAAATACGAAACCGTGTGCTGAAAGCCAGAGAGATACAAGCCAAAAGATATAAAGAACTGGACATCAACTACAATGCCCAAATGGGACCAAAAGAAATAGAAAAATACTGCGATCTGGACAGCACCTGCCAACAGCTGATAAAAAACGCCATGGAGAAACTAAATCTCTCCGCTCGCGCCTACGATAGAATTCTAAAAGTAGCTCGAACCATAGCAGATTTAGATAATTCTGAAGACATCAGTCCTGCACATATCTCCGAAGCCATTCAATACCGA
>CAUQOP010000056.1:0-5769 GCA_963519505.1 uncultured Flavobacteriaceae bacterium
ACCTAATACGATTCCATATCCAAAGTTTGAAAACAGCCCATCCACCATACCCGCTTTGAAAGTGATATTGGTATTTGCAAGTGCGAAAATCGGCATGATAGCAAAGCTCACAGGGATATGTAAAGAATGTTCTAACTTTTCTAATGGAGAAGGCTCTGATTCATTTTCTGAATTAGCAGGAATAGTAAATGCTAAAATAACTCCCGCAATGGTAGCGTGAATACCAGAATGGTGCATGAAATACCATAAAAACGCCCCTGGAATTAGATAAAAAATATGTTTTTTAACTTTAAAATAATTTAATGCTGCAAGTAAAACGATGACTAAACCGCTGTAAGCAAGATAATTCCAATGAATTTCATCCGTGTAGAAAATCGCAATTACTACAATCGCTCCTAAGTCATCCACAATCGCCAAAGCGGCCAAAAATACTTTTATCGCAGAAGGGACGCTTTTTCCCAACATAGAAACAATAGCCAGTGAAAAGGCGATATCCGTAGCCATAGGAATAGCCCAGCCATTGCTGTATTCCGTGCCATGATTGAAAATAGTAAAAATAATCGCTGGAACTATCATTCCGCCAATCGCCGCAAAGATAGGAAGCGAGGCGTTTTTGAAGTTAGAAAGTTCGCCTTTGAGAAGTTCTCGTTTTATTTCTAAACCTACTAAAAGGAAGAAAACCGCCATCAGACCGTCATTTATCCACATACTTACAGAATATGGACCTACCATTTTATCTAAAACAGCCTGAAATCCAGTTGCTGCCGAAGAGTTGGCTATCATCAGGGAAATGGTAACACATAAAACCAATAAAACCCCTGAGGACTGGCTGTTTGAGAAAAATTCTTTAAAAAATTTTGTTATACGCATATTTAATTATTTTTAAATTGAACTTTAAGATTTACAAATATAACAAAAATCATGATTATTCATTTTGAAAAATCCTTAAATAATGGTAAATTTGTAGGAAATAATAATGTTTTAGTTATGAGAACATTTATTAAAGGTACTTCCATATTGGGAGTTTTGTTGTTACTTTTTATGTCATGTAGTGGAGCAAAAGTTTATAATTCTAATGACCTGCTGACAGTAACATCCAGTCAGAAGAAAATAGCGATTTTGCCGCCTAAAGTTTCTATGCTTGAAGGTAAATATACAGGGCGTTTTGACCAGTCTAAGGAGCAGGAATCGGCTAATTTTCAGAAGGAAATGTATGCTTGGTTTTTGAAGAGATTTTCTCAGAATAATGTGAGCCAAGAAATACAAGATATAGAAACGACCAACACAAAACTGAAAAGAGCAGGATACCCTGAAAAAGAATTGACAAAGAGCGAAATATGCGCTATTTTAGGGGTAGATGCTGTTGTAAGTTCTAATTATGTACTGACTAAACCTATGCCGCAGGGAGTGGCAGTGGCGGCGTCTGTCTTGCTGGATTATGAAGGAACAACCAATGAAATCACCGCAGATATGAGTATTTATGATAAAAATACTGATAAAATATTTTGGAATTACAGCAATAAATATTCAGGTGGGTGGAGAAGCAGCCATAGTGATATCGTAGAAAACCTTCTGAGAAATGCAAGTAAGAAAATGCCTTATGGAGCAAAGAAATAAAAACATAAACGCCCTTTTTTAGGGCGTTTTTTATAATCTTTTTACTTTTTTGATGCCTTCTATCTGTGCCAGTTGTTTTAATAAATCATCCAACTGGTTTTTGTTTTTAACTTCTAATGAGATGGTTCCGATGAAAATTCCATCAATCGAGTTGATAGAGATTCCTTTCATATCGATGTGCATATTATTAGAGATAATGGATGCTACATCATTTATTATTCCCATTCTGTCCATTCCTTGGAGTTCTATTTTGATGTTATTGATGAATCTTTCGGAGTTCACCCATTTCGCCAGCATCACACGATAGTCGTAGTTTGCGCGGAGGTTTATCGCATTGGGACAGTTTTCATTATGCACTTTAATGCCATCATTTATAGTTAAAAATCCGAAAATCTTATCTCCAGGAATTACCGTACAGCATTTTGCGAAAGAATAGGATAATTTTTCTTCATTTCGCCCAAAAACAATAAGGTCTAAATCTGATTTTGGGGTTTCCACAAACTCTGTTTTATCCTTTCGGAACCGCTGCAAAAGGCTTCCAAAGAAACTTTTTTTGCTGTCCAAATATTCCTTTAAATTGGAAGTGTCCAGCGTTCCCTCATAGAATTTTAGGAATAAATCCTGTGAGGTTTTTAGATTAAAATATTTCTGAATATTATTGAGTTCCTCTTCTGTAAAGTTGATTTTAGCATGTCTCAGTTTCCTTTGGAAAATTTCTTTTCCTTCAGCTACTTTTTGGTTTTTTTCCGAGTTTAAAACCGCCTTTATTTTAGAACGAGCCTTGGAAGTTACCACAAAATCCAGCCAATCTTTTTTTGGTGTTTGGTTGGGCGAGGAGATGATGTCTATCTGGTCGCCGTTTTTTAGGACATAACTTATCGGCTGCAGTTTGCCGTTGATTTTGGCACCGCTGCACTTCATTCCCAGTTCAGAATGCACCATGAAAGCAAAATCCAGTGCTGTTGCACCTTTTGGAAGGATTTTGACATCTCCTTTTGGTGTAAAAATAAAAACTTCTTTGGAGTAGAGATTTAGCTTAATGCTATCCAAAAGCTCCGTGGTGGAGAGCGATTGCTGGTTGTCCAAAACTTCCCGAATCTGAACCACCCATTGTTCAAAGTTTTTGTCATCAGAGTTTTGGCTGAAACCTTCTTTGTATTTGTAATGGGCAGCAACTCCTTTTTCTGCGATTTCATCCATTCGCTCACTTCGGATTTGCACTTCCACCCACTTGTTATCAGGCCCTAGAATGGTCAAATGAAGACTTTCATAGCCTGTACTTCTCGGTTGGGTAATCCAGTCCCGCATTCGTGCAGGATTACTGTGATAGAGGTCGGTAATGATGGAATAGATTTTCCAAGCGAGAAATTTCTCGTTCTTAAAGTCCGATTTGTAGATGACACGGATGGCGTAGTTATCATAAACTTCCTCAAAAGGAATGTTTTGTTTCAGCATTTTTCTATAAATAGAGCTGATAGATTTTGCCCTTCCTTTAATCTTAAAATTGAGTTTTTCTTCTTTTAGTTTTTCAGAAACATGCTCTATGAATTCCTGTACATAGCTTTCACGGTGTTCTTTGGCTATGATGAGTTTTTCAGAAATCTCGTTGTAGATTTCAGGCATGTTGTATTTTAGGGACAAATCCTCTAATTCGGATTTTATGTTGTAAAGTCCCAGTCTGTGAGCCATAGGAGCGTAGATGTATACGGTTTCAGAGGCTATTTTTTTCTGTTTGTCTGGGCGCATGCTGTCCAGCGTTCTCATGTTGTGAAGGCGGTCAGCTATTTTGATGAGAATTACTCTAAAATCATCCGATAGAGTGAGCAGGAGTTTTCGGTAGTTTTCGGACTGTACGGAGATGTTTTGGTTATTCATCACAGAAATTTTGGTGAGTCCGTTCACTACATCGGCTATTTTCTTCCCAAAGAGTTTTTCTATGTCTTCATAGGTGTAGTCGCTGTCTTCTATCACATCATGAAGCAGCGCAGCCGCAATGCTGGTAGCACCTAAGCCTATTTCCTCAGCCACGATTTTTGCCACCGCTATGGGATGAAAGATGTAGGGTTCTCCAGTCTTTCGGCGCTGGTTTTTGTGGGCATCCCAAGCCACATCAAAAGCCTTTTTGATGAGTTCCAGCTGTTCCTCATTCAGCTTTCGGTAGGTGTGGTGGATTAGGTCATCGTATCTTTTGAGGATTTCTATTCGTTCTTGTTGTTCATCGGTGCTCATCTTCGGGAAATTTTAGGATATTACGAAAGTAATAAAAAATATTAAACATTACAAATATCCTCTCTTTTTTATATTTTTGTAAGTTCTAAATATTTTGAAATTTATGAAAACTATACATATCCAAGCCAAGGTTTTTTTTGAATTATTAAAGCTGAAAGACCAGTCTATGTGGGATATTTTCGCCCAGATGATAGACGGCGAGGAAAAGGAAATCCTCTTTCTGGATGAGGAGGAAAAGTTTCTTTTTGGTTATCGTCTGCCTGCGACTTTAGAAAAAATGCAGGAGGACAAAAAGCTTTTTACAGAGAAATATGCTGAAAAAATAATGCTGAATTAGCTTCGGCAAGGTAAAAATCCTTAAATTTGGGGCTTTATATTTCGTTTTTAAAATCAAAAAATGGGAAAGAAAAACATATTTACGGATGCCTTTGGCAACTGGTATATTTTGAAAAGATTGGTGGTGTTTATCTTTGGGCTGGTTTCTTACCGAAGGTTCAATGGTTTTAATAAACTGAAAATCACAGGAACGGAGCATTTGGTGGATTTACCAAAGACCAATGTGCTTTTCGTTTCCAATCACCAGACTTATTTTGCGGATGTGGCAGCGATGTATCATGTCTTTTGTGCAGTGAATAACGGCTTTATCAATACGATTGCTAATCCTATTTACATTCTCAATCCCAAAGTAGATTTCTACTATGTGGCGGCGGAAGAAACCATGAACAAAGGGCTTCTTACGAGAATCTTTAAGCTGGTAGGGGCTGTTACGGTGAAAAGAACTTGGCGTGCCAACGGGCAGAATGTCAATAGAAAAGTAGATATGTCCGAAGTGGAAAACATCCTAAAAGCGCTGGACAACGGCTGGGTGGTGTCTTTCCCGCAGGGAACTACGGCAGCTTTTGCTCCTGGGAGAAAGGGAACAGCAAAACTTGTCCTTCAGCAGAGAGCGATAGTAATTCCAGTGAAAATCAATGGTTTCCGTAGGGCTTTTGACAAAAAAGGATTAAGACTGAAAGTGACAGGCGTACAGCCGACAATGGAGTTTAAAAAACCGCTTGACATAGACTATGACAACGAAAGCGCTGAAGAGATTTTGGATAAAATCATGAATGCCATAGAGCAGACACCAAAACATAATGTCCTCCATGAATACGACCAAGAGCTGGAACGAAAAAAACAAGAGGAGGCAGGAAAACAAGAAGAAAAACCACAAGCATAAAAGAAAAATATGAAAGTTCATTTTATCGCCATAGGGGGGAGTGCCATGCACAATCTTGCTATCGCACTGAAAAATAAAGGTTTTGAGGTTACGGGCTCTGATGATGCCATTTTTGAACCCTCAAAAACACGATTGGAGCAGAAAGGCATTCTTCCAAAGGAATTTGGCTGGTTTCCAGAGAAAATCACAGCGGATATAGATGCTGTAATTTTGGGAATGCATGCCCATGCGGACAATCCAGAACTGGCAAGAGCCAAGGAATTGGGATTAAAAATCTATTCGTATCCAGAGTTTCTCTATCAGCAGAGCAGGGAAAAAACCAGAGTGGTAATTGCCGGTTCGCATGGGAAAACGACCATCACTTCTATGATTCTGCATGTGCTGAATTTTCATAACAAGGAAATAGACTACATGGTGGGCGCCCAGCTGGAAGGGTTTGATTGCATGGTGAAAATCACCGAGGATACAGACTTTATGATTTTGGAGGGCGATGAGTATCTTTCTTCTGCCGAGGACAGACAACCTAAATTCCTGCATTATCACCCAAATATAGCCCTAATCAGCGGTATTGCATGGGATCATATCAATGTTTTTAAGACTTTTGATGATTATTTAGAGCAGTTCAGAAAATTTACCGAAAGCATCACTTCTGGCGGAGTTTTGGTGTATAATGAGGAAGATGAAGAAGTGGTAAAAATCGTAGA
>CAUQOP010000057.1:0-5665 GCA_963519505.1 uncultured Flavobacteriaceae bacterium
TCGAACCCAGATCAACGGTTTTGGAGACCGGTATCCTACCATTGGACGATGCCCGTAGTTTAATTTTAAACTTAAAAAGTTTTCCCGAAAGTCCCTTTCGGGAAAACTTTATTATACTAAATAATTAGTCTAAAATTTCAGTTACCTGACCAGCACCTACTGTTCTACCTCCTTCTCTAATCGCAAATCTAAGACCTACATTAAGAGCAATTGGTTGTAACAATTCTACTGTAATTGTCAAGTTATCACCAGGCATTACCATTTCTACACCATCTGGCAAGAAGATTTCACCTGTAACATCCGTTGTTCTTACATAGAACTGAGGACGATATTTGTTATGGAATGGAGTGTGTCTTCCTCCTTCTTCTTTAGAAAGGATATAAACCTCTGCTTTGAATTTTTTGTGTGGAGTTACAGATCCTTGTTTAGCGATAACCATACCTCTTCTGATATCAGTTTTCTCGATACCTCTCAACAATAGACCAACATTATCTCCAGCCTCTCCTCTGTCAAGGATTTTTCTAAACATCTCTACCCCTGTTACAGTAGAAGTTAATTTTTCAGCACCCATACCAATGATATCTACAGGATCACCTGTATTGATAACACCAGACTCAATTCTACCTGTAGCCACAGTACCTCTACCTGTAATAGAGAATACATCTTCTATTGGCATTAAGAATGGCTTATCTTGATCTCTCACTGGCTGCTCGATCCAGTTATCTACAGCATTCATCAATTCTTCTACTGTAGCAACCCATTTAGGCTCACCATTAAGAGCACCAAGAGCAGAACCTTTGATGATTGGAGAGTTATCTCCATCATATTCATAAGAAGAAAGAAGATCTCTCAATTCAAGCTCTACCAATTCTAACAATTCTGGGTCATCCACCATATCCACTTTGTTCATGAATACAACGATTCTTGGAACATTTACCTGACGACAAAGCAAGATGTGCTCTCTCGTTTGCGGCATAGGTCCATCAGTTGCAGCACACACAAGGATAGCTCCATCCATTTGAGCAGCACCAGTTACCATGTTTTTAACATAGTCGGCGTGACCAGGACAGTCTACATGGGCATAGTGTCTGTTTTCTGTTTCATATTCAATATGTGAAGTATTAATTGTAATACCTCTTTCTTTTTCTTCTGGAGCTGAGTCAATTGCAGAGAAATCTCTCTTTTCAGCCAATCCTTTGTCTGACAATACTTTAGATATTGCAGCAGTCAAAGTAGTCTTACCGTGGTCAACGTGACCAATTGTACCAATGTTCAAGTGCGGTTTACTACGATTAAACGTTTCCTTTGCCATGATTTAAATTATTTTATGTTTAAACTATTTTTTCAATTCAGTGTGCAAATATAATCATTTTTTTGAATATCAAGAAAAAAAATAAAAAAATATATATTTCTATTCTTTACCTTATATATTAAATCAAAAAAATCTCAAAGAAAATTCTTTGAGATTTTTAATTATTCTTCCTAATTATAAGGACTCAAAAACAGTTCTACTTCCTGTTTTTTGAATTGGTCTATAATTATGATTATACAAATCTGTGAACTTTTTAAGTTGTGCATCAGAAATTGTAAGAACTTCTTTGAACACTATCCAGTTCATCCCTTGTGAACAAGGTGGAGTTGTAAGTGATCCTGTATAGTTATAATATTTTTTGTTGGTAGGCAACATAGCCAACGGATTTATTGTATTATTTGTAGCAATTTCTTGATTCTTAACACTAGGGAAAGAATTGATATACTGTGCAAACTGAGCATTATCTGCTCCTCCACCTTTAATCAATAATCCTAAAATAACAATAGCTCCTGTTGCCTCATTTTGGTGAACAAAATGCACTTCAAGTGGAGAGAAATTTCCATCTATAGAGTGCTCACTATGTCCATGATAATGGAATTGTTTAAGTTTATAGGCAACACCATTGTAGGTGATACTACTTTTTCCATCTGTATTAATTTGTACAGTATGCCCATTGTTCACAGCCTTAGCAGAAAATGCTGAATAATTAAAAGTAATCGCTGGAAGTGTCGCCTTTGTAGTCGCAGTAGTTACAATGTTAATCGGTGATTGAACCAATCCCGCACACTCAGAATACCCTTGATTATGCCAGTTAGGATTTTCATAATCCCAGTGAGCTTGTTTAGAATCAGGAATTTGAACTTCCTCATCTCTTGAACACGCAGCGAGAGCTAAAAAAGCTCCACATAAAAGAACCTTTCTCATAATGTTATAATTTAAATTTTTGATTGTTTTAGTTTTAAATACAAAGAAACTTTTTACCTTTTTGTGTGTTTCTTTTAGTCATTAGGGATATAACTGCGTTTTTTATAAAATATTTTATCTGATTATATGATAAAAATCATGTTTTTAAAAAATGTTCGTTTTCAAAAAACAAATAGCTCCAAGGAAATTCCTTAGAGCTATTATTGAGGTTCCGAGCGGATTCGAACCGCTGTAGATGGTTTTGCAGACCACTGCCTAGCCACTCGGCCACGGAACCATTTTTGAATGGTGCAAAAGTAGTAAAAGTTTTTTATTTAATCAAAATATTGATAGATATTTTTCCATTTGAAATTAACCAACTGATTATCAAATATATTAATAAACTTATTTTGACTTTTAAAATAAATTTGACTTCTATTATGCTCTATTTTTCCGATATTTGGCGAGTAAAATAGGCGGAAGCAGACTTTAAATTAACTTTTTTAGGGAAATGAATTACATCAGCGTAGAAAATCTTACCAAAACATATGGCATAGTTACTTTATTTGAGGATATTTCTTTTAATATCAATGAAGGGGACAAAATCGCCATCGTTGCCAAAAATGGAAGCGGAAAAACTACTTTGCTCAATATCCTAATGGGCAAAGATTTTGCAGACAGCGGAACGGTTATCATCAATAAAGATATTCAGGTGGTTTTATTTGACCAAGAAATACACTTTGAGAGCGGACAGACCATCACAGAATTTATCATGAGCTTAGATTCGCCGCCTATGCAGGCATTGAGAAATTACCAAAAATCACTAACTTCTAATGATTCAGAATTTATGGAGCAGGCGTTCATAGAAATGGAAAACCAAAAAGCATGGGGCCTGGAAAACGAAATGAAACAAATCCTCTCCCAGCTGAAAATAACCGACCTAAACGCCAAAATGGACAATCTCTCTGGTGGGCAGATAAAACGCGTAGCCCTCGCCAAACTACTGATAGAAACGAGAGTGGAACACAAACACACGCTGCTCATCATGGACGAGCCCACCAACCACTTAGATGTAGATATGGTGGAATGGCTGGAACAATACCTATCCAGAGCGATGGTTACCCTGCTTCTTGTAACGCACGACCGATATTTCCTAGATAGTGTGTGTGACATTATTTGGGAAATAGAAGATAAAAAACTCTATGTTCATCATGGTGCCTATGCACAATATTTGGAAAACAAAAGTATAAGAGAAGAAAACCTAAACGCCACCATAGACAAAGCCAACAATCTCTACCGAAAGGAGCTGGAATGGATGCGCAGACAGCCGAAAGCCAGAACCACCAAATCTAAAAGCCGTATAGAAGCCTTCTACGAAACAGAGAAAACCGCTAAAATGGACACCAGAAAACAGGAACTGGAACTGGATTTTGGGATGAAAAGGCTGGGAAAAAAGATTTTGGAGCTGAGAAACATCAATAAAAAATTTGGTGATAAAATCATCTTGGATAATTTTAGTTACCAATTTCAGCGAGGCGAAAAAGTAGGCATCATAGGAAAAAACGGTGTAGGAAAATCCACCCTGCTGAACATCATCCAAGGTCTGGAAACCTACGACAGCGGAGAAATAGAAGTAGGAGAAACCATTAAATTCGGGTATTTTTCACAAAAAGGACTTACCTACAAGGAAGACCAGCGGGTGATAGATTTCATGAAAGACATCGCGGAATATTATCCTCTTGCAAATGGGAAAAGCATCTCGGCATCGCAGTTTTTAAAAATGTTCCTCTTCAATGAACAGACACAATACACCACCATTTCTAACCTAAGCGGCGGCGAAAGAAGAAGATTGTATCTGATTTCCGTACTCTTCCAAAACCCAAATTTCCTTATTTTTGATGAGCCGACTAATGATTTAGACCTGCCTACACTTACCGTGTTGGAGAGTTTCTTGGCGCAGTTTCAGGGCTGTCTTATCATTGTTTCGCACGACAGGTATTTTATGGATAAAATCGTAGATCATCTACTTATCTTCGAAGGCGAAGGAAAAATCAAGGATTTCATCGGTTCTTTCACTGAATACAGAGACCAGCAAGCGCAAAGCAAAAACACTAAAAAAAGCGAACCTACCAAACCGACAGAAGAAGAAGAAAAACAAAATAAAAATACCAATTCCAAAAGGAAACTCAGCTTCAAGGAGCAAAAGGAATTGGAAAACATAGAAAAAGAAATGCCCGTTTTAAAGGAAAAACAAGATGAAATTTTAGAAAAACTGAATAACGAAACGGACTACAATATTATTTCTGAACTTTCACAACAACTGGAAGAAACCACCAGCCAATTAGAAGCCCACGAAATGCGCTGGCTGGAATTACAAGAAATTTTAGAGTAATAATCTTTTATATAAAAACAAAATAAAATCCCGCTTACTAAACAGCAAGCGGGATTTTTGTATTTAGAAATGGGATGGATTATTTACCTCCGTCCATTTTCTTTTTCAATTCTGCAAGAGCATCAATGTCTCCAAGAGTTGTTTTTTCTTCACTTGAAGAAGCCTTAGCTGCAGCTTCTTTTACATTTTTCTTTTCTTCATCTCTGAAAAGACCTGTGTGAGAAACTACTACTCTCTTGAATTCTTTGTTGAACTCAATTACTTTAAACTGAGCTTCTTCTCCTTTCTTGATTTTAGAACCATCTTCTTTTTCTAACAATCTTGAAGGGCAGAATGCTTCTACTTCTGCATCTTCGAACTGAACCTGAGCTCCTTTATCGAAAACATCTACTGCAGTTCCTGTATGTACAGTTCCTTCAGCGTATTTAGATTCGTATTTATCCCAAGGATTTTCAGTCAATTGTTTGTGTCCAAGAGAAAGTCTTCTTGCTTCTGTATCAAGCTCTAGAACTACTACATCTAGTTTGTCTCCTACAGTGCAGAACTCAGATGGATGCTTGATTTTCTTAGTCCAAGAAAGGTCAGAGATGTAGATAAGTCCATCAATTCCTTCTTCCAATTCTACAAACACACCGAAGTTAGTAAAGTTTCTAACAGTTCCTTTGTGTTTAGAACCTACTGGATATTTAGACTGGATGTCAGCCCATGGATCTGGAGTCAATTGCTTGATACCCAATGAAATTTTTCTTTCATCTTTATCCAAAGTAAGCACTACTGCTTCTACCTCATCACCGATTTTCACAAAATCTCCTGCACTTCTAAGGTGAGTAGACCAAGACATTTCAGAAACATGGATAAGTCCTTCTACACCTGGAGCGATTTCTACGAAAGCACCGTAGTCAGCAAGAACTACTACTTTTCCTTTTACTTTGTCTCCTACTTTTAGGTCAGCAGAAAGAGCTTCCCATGGATGTGGTTCTAGCTGTTTCATACCAAGCTGAATTCTTGTTTTCTCATCATCGAAATCAAGGATTACCACTTTTACAGTTTGTCCTTCA
>CAUQOP010000058.1:0-5620 GCA_963519505.1 uncultured Flavobacteriaceae bacterium
AAATAAAACTGTTTGGAGTACGAGCCGTATTCCAAACAGTTTTATTTTTAATTTTAAACTTAATAAATTGATAATTTTCGTTCATATTTAAAATTTCAGTTCTATCTTTGTAAGTATATTAAATACTAAAAACATCTTTATGAAACTAAAAGTTTTTTTCCTTTCGCTACTGGCATCTTGTAGTGTTTTTGCACAAAAATCAGACATCTGGACTTACTTTTATGACGATGAAGAATATCTTTTCGGCTTTAAAAACAGCAAAGGAGAAGTGATGATAGAACCAAAATTCAAGGGATTTACTTCGGCTAATAAGTTTGATAAAATCGCTGCTTTTATGGAAGAAACCAATGGAGAATTTAGCAGCTACTACATGCTGAAAAACGGAAAAAAATTTGCGAAAGATAGCCTTTATGTCTTTGATATGGCGTTTGACTGCGAAAATGAAGGTTTCATCAAATTCCGAGATCCTAAAACAGGTAATGTCGGCATGTTTAACACAGCAGGAAAAGTAGCTATTCCAGCTTTATACAATGATATGACTCCTTTTGAAAACGGGCTTTCTGTTGCTTTAAAAGGAGCGAAACTAATGAAAGATAGCGATGATGATGAACATCCCTACTGGGCGGGCGGAGAAAACCTTCTCATCAACACTAAAAACGAAGTTTTGGTTAAAAATTTCCAAGATAACCAGCTGGTTCTAGACTTCCACTCACTCCGCATCCAGAGCCAACCTAAAAAATCTACCGAAAGAGTTAGTTTTCTGGGAACAAATGGGAAATATTATTCTTTCATTGACAATGAAAAATTATTTGAAAATTTCCTAAACCAAAAGTTTTTCAAAAATCTGAGCAAAAAAAGTATTCTAAAAAACTCATATGAAAAAATCGTCTATTGGGACGAAGAAAAAGGCTGGACAGCACAACCTACAAAAGATTTTTTAGAGAAAAATCATGCTATTTTATTAGAAAGGCTGGAAGGCTACAAGAACAAGAAAAATGTGCAAATCATGGTAGAAAACTATACTCCGCTTACCGATGATATAGAGCAAAAAATCCAGCACCATTATAATAACTGCGGCAGAAGAAACATGTCTAAACATCCTATTTTCAGCCTTGTTATCACAAATCATGATGAAAATGGGAAATTCCTTCACCAAGACCATTTTAATTTTTTAAGAACCGAGAAAGGCATCAAATTCATCAGTTGCACGATAAGAAACCACACTTTGAAGTAGAGAAAAAATGCAGTTAGTTTTAAATATTTTATTGGTTTTTATCCTCATCAATGCTGTGCTGAAATTCAGTTTTTGGAAACTCTGGCAAGTCGCGGCAGCCGCGGTTTTGTCGGTCGTGTTTCTCTTTTGGGCTTATCCGTATGCGATGGAACAGTCGCAGGTAACGATACAAAACGCCCTCGAAACAGCCTCTATCCTAAGCAATATCGCGGTGCTGGTAACCATAGAAGTTGCCCTCTGCCTTGCCTTTTGTTTCTCCGAACTAAAAGGACTTTTTTTCGCAGAGAAAAACCGATGGAACACCTTCCTAAAAGCCTGCCCTGCCCTGCTGATGTTCCCTGTTTTGTTTTATCTCCTTACGCAGAGCTTTTTTTACTTTTCAGGAATGGATTTTTTCACCATTACCATGCTGTTTTCGGCAGGTTCTGCGCTGTTCATCATCGGTGGAGCGTGGTGCATCCAAGCATTTTTCCCTGAAAGAGATTTCCGCATCGAAGTTCATCTGCTTACCAGCTTATTCATCGGTATTTTGGGATTGATAATCACTTCCAGCGGCAATCTTATCTATGTTCCCAAAAGCGAACCTATTTCTTTCAAGTTCTTAGGAATTTCTTTTATCTTATTTATTGGAATTTTTATCTTAGGAATGATTATAAATAGATGGTATTGGAAATTAAAGAGATGAAAAAGGATTAAAATAATTTAAGAATTAAAAAAATGAGGAGGGAAAGATTTAAAATAACCTAAAAAATTAAAAATCCACATGGAAAATTACGAATACCATCTAGAAAATTAAAAAGTATAGATGGAAAATTTAAAAATACATGTGGAAAATTACGAATACCATCTAGAAAATCAAAAAGTATAGATGGAAAATTTGAAAATCCATGTGGAAAATTATGAATACCATCTAGAAAATCAAAAAGTATAGATGGAAAATTTAAAAAACTAGATGATTTATTTCATTCTGCAAATGAAAATTAACAATAATCAAATAAAAAACAGAAACAATTAGTTATAAAAATGGAAACAATATCAAAGGTTTTATTCTGGGTAGCAAATAGTCTTCTTATTCCAGATGTTATTATTCTTCTAATACTTTTCGTTCGCGCTCTTCTTCTTACAGGGAGTTTTTACAATCAGTTTGTAACCAAATTCAAGAACGATAAAGCTCTGGACAATGCAATAAAAAACCTATCATCGGAAAATATAGACGAGCTGAGAAACCTTCTCCCAAAGAAAGATAACTCACTCTACATCCGCTATCTACGAGACCTACTTTCACATCCGCCGAGCGATGCCTATGCAGATTTTATGATTTCTAATTTTGAAAACGAAGCCGAAAAAGATATCGCAACTTCCAAACTACTCGCAAAAGTAGGGCCTGTATTAGGACTTATCGGGACTCTTATCGCGATGAGCCCTGCCCTCACGGGACTTTCCTCGGGCGACATCTCTGGAATGGCTTACAACATGCAGGTGGTTTTCGCCACTACAGTGGTGGGCTTGGTCATCAGTTTAATCGGGATGATTACCCTGCAATTCAAACAAAGATGGTACGCCAAAGACACCAATAATCTGGACTATGTAGCACAAATTCTAACCCAAAACAAAGGCAAGATATGAGAAACAAGCGCCGAAGAGTTCCTATTTTCAAGCGAGAAGAAGACACCGACCCACTGAGTGTGGTGGTCAATCTTTTTGATGTAGCGATGGTTTTTGCCGTTGCCCTGATGGTTGCCATGGTAATGAATATGAACATGACCGAAGTTTTCAGCAAAGAAGACTTTACCGTCGTGAAAAACCCTGGGAAAGACAACATGGAAATCATCTCCAAAAAAGGGAACAAAATAGAAAAATACACGCCTTCTGCTGACCAAAACAATTCCCAGAACAAATCCAAAGGGAAAAAAGTAGGAACAGCCTATCAGCTGGAGGACGGGCAAATCATTTATATAGAAGACTAATTTTGCTCATTTGAGAATAAAACGCTAAATTCGTACCCTTTTTAAAATCAAGAAAGATGAAATTTTTTATTGACACAGCAAATTTAGAACAAATCAGAGAAGCTCAAAATCTTGGTATTTTGGATGGAGTTACAACCAATCCTTCCCTTATGGCAAAAGAAGGAATCAAAGGAAAAGAAGCTATTCTACAGCATTATAGAGATATCTGCGAAATTTCAGATGGAGATGTAAGTGCCGAGGTACTCTCTACTGATTACGAAGGTATGATAAAAGAAGGGAAAGAGCTGGCTGCCCTACACGAGCGAATAGTAGTAAAAATCCCTATGACCAAAGACGGAATAAAAGCAATAAAATATTTCGCGGATAATGGGATAAAAACCAACTGCACTTTGGTATTTTCTGCTGGGCAGGCTCTTTTGGCAGCAAAGGCAGGTGCTACCTATGTTTCGCCTTTTTTAGGAAGATTAGATGATATTTCTACTGACAGCATCCAGCTGATAGAGGACATCCGAGTAATCTATGACAACTATCTATTTGAAACTAAGATACTTGCAGCCTCTATCCGAAACCCTATGCATATCATAAATTGCGCTAAAATAGGTGCAGATGTGGTAACTTCTCCTCTTGCTTCTATTCTGAATCTTTTGAATCATCCTTTGACTGATAACGGATTGAAACAGTTCATCGCTGATTCTAACAAACTACAATAAATTAAAAAGTATGAGTTTTCGCTCATACTTTTTTTTTTATTACAATTATTTCAAATACATTTTCATTTTTGTGATTTCCTCAGGTGTGGCTTTTATCTTCTTAAAAATCTCCTTTTCTGATGGGAAACTTACTCTATAGAAAATAATTTTTTCGCCGTATTTTCGGAAATATGGATGCGTTTTCAGGAAATCCTCCGGCGCATCTGTGATAGCATATTTTTGGATTTTAGAAACATCCATTGGGCTGATGGAAATTAAATCCCTTGCCAAGTCTTTATCCACATTATAAGTCTCCAAAATCTGCTGTTTATCGGCAAATCCTCCTAATTTCTTTCGGTAGCCCAAATAGCTTGCCGCTGCCTTTTCATTAAACCCAAATTCTACCAACTGCTTGAAAGTAATGCTGTTCAGGTCTATTTTAGAGAAATCCGTTTTGGCTGGTGTCACAGCTTTAGTAGTTTCTTCTTTCTCTCTGATTTGTAGTTTTATCCAAGGTTTCAGCTCTTGGAATTTTTCCGCAGAAATCACAAAGCATTTTTCAATATCTTCCAGACTTCTGAAGCTTCCTTTTAGATTTTTATCTCTGTAATTTACGATTACTTGAGCTTGTTTTTCAGAAAAACCTAATCTTTGCCAGCCCTGCGCATCCAAAGCATTTGGGTCAAAATAAGTGTATTCTATTCTAGGTTTATTTTCTTTCGGTTTTGGAGCGAAATCAGGCACAGTTTCTGGCAAAAGCAGGTAAGGCGCAAGCCGCTGGTAGTTTTCTGGGCTGATGATGAAACATTCCTTAAACTTCTCTTTACTTCGGAAACTCCCGCCGAGATAGTTTTTGTATTTAATAATCGCTTCAGCTTGCTTTTGGGAAAAGCCCATATTCTCCCAATCTTTCGCTGAATAGGAATCAGGATTAAATTTCCCTGATATTTTTAGTTCTTTCTTGGTAAAAGAATTTTCAAAATTATTTTTCTTACTGGTTTTCTCTGGAAGCAGAATATACGCCTCTATTTCCGCAAATTTTTCAGGAGAAATGGCGTAGCATTTTGCAAGCTGTTCCTTTGAGAGAAATTCTCCACCGACCAGCTCTTTGTAGTTTAGAATGGTTTTGACCTGCCGTTCTGTAAAACCGAGATTTTCCCACTGCTCTGCGGTGAGTTCATTTGGGTTAAATTCTGATAAAACCAGCTCATTTCCTGTATTTTCATTTACAAATTCTACAACAACAGGCTCGTGCTTTTCAGTGTTTTTAAACCAATAAAAAACCAACTGAAAAACCAAAATAAGGATTCCTAAAATCCCTAAACCTATAAACTGGTTTCGCCTCATCTGAAAAGGTAATTTTGAAAAATTTCTCATAAAAAAATAAAAGCCTCTTTTTAGAGGCTCTTTGTTTATTATAATGTCGCTGAATGAGCCAGCAAGTCTGTCAGTTTGTTAGAATATCCTGTCTCATTGTCATACCAAGATACCAGCTTCACGAAGTTAGGAGAAAGCATGATTCCCGCTCCTTTATCGAAGATAGATGTTCTCTTATCTCCTATAAAGTCCTGAGATACCACAGGATCTTCTGTATAACCTAAAATTCCTTTTAATTCGTTTTCAGAAGCAGATTTGATAGCTTGTGAAATTTCATCGTAAGAAGTTGCTTTTTCTAATCTTACCGTTAAATCCACCACAGAAACATCAGCAGTCGGCACTCTGAAGGCCAT
>CAUQOP010000059.1:0-5591 GCA_963519505.1 uncultured Flavobacteriaceae bacterium
CTCCAGAGGTATCCACAGACTCCACAGAAGCATTGGTCATTACTTTTATTTTTGCTTTTTTAAAGGATTTTTCCAAATGTTTAGAAACATCTTCATCCTCCACTGGCACGATGTTCGGCATAAATTCTACTACTGTAACCTGCGTACCCAGCGTAGCATAGAAATATGCAAATTCCACTCCTATCGCTCCAGAACCTACTACTATCATAGATTTAGGCTGTGTTGGAAGGGTAAGCGCCTGTCTGTATCCTATCACTCTCTTACCATCCTGAGGAAGATTAGGAAGCTCACGAGAACGAGCCCCTGTCGCTAAAACAATATGTTCTGCTGTATATTCTGTAACTGCTCCATCTTTCTCCACGGCTACTTTCTTGCCTAGTTTTACTTTGGCTGTCCCGAAGATAACATCTATTTTGTTCTTTTTCATCAGGAACTCCACTCCTTTGCTCATTTTTTCAGCTACACCACGACTTCTTTGGACTACATTAGGGAAGTCAAAACTCGCCTCTACTTTATTTAAACCAAAATCTTCCGCATGGTTGATATATTTAAAAACCTGTGCCGATTTCAAAAGCGCTTTGGTAGGGATACAGCCCCAGTTAAGGCAGATTCCACCCAAGTTTTCTTTTTCTATAATTGCAGTTTTAAAACCTAACTGTGCTGCTCTAATTGCTGTAACATATCCACCAGGGCCACTCCCGATGACGATGATATCATAATTCATTGTGATTAACTTTTTTGTTTCTGCGAATTTAATGTTTTATTTTGATTCATCAAATTTAAATGCTTTTTATTTCCGACTTTACGAAATTAGAAGCCTCAAGGATAAATCGCCCAAAGGAGAATGTTTTTCCCCACGGATTTGAATTTTTCATCCAAAACCTTGAAAACATCAGGAGACACCGCTGGACAGCCCCAGCTCTCTGGCACACCGCTAGGATAGGGCTCTTCATTAGGAATAATAGACCAAGGGTGTATCACGATATCCCTTTTGAGGGCGTTATTATTCGTCGTTTCCTTACCATAGAGCAGATATTTCTCCCCAAAACTCGGACTGGGAACTTTCTTCGTGCCAATCCAATATTTACCAAGCGAAGAACTATGGCTATTCGGCTGGTTGCTGAATGCAGGTTTTTCCTTGGAATAATCCCTCGCCGTGGGCTGGCTGCCGCATCCATGACTTACCAAAAAACTATCCGTAATTTTGTCTTTCTTAAAATCCCAAATGAACATCCGTTTCTTCCCAGAATGGATAGAAAAGTCTATCAACACGAAGAATTCGGTGGAAATTTTATTCTTTTTACAATACAAAAGAGCTTCTTCTGCGTATTTTTTGTAATCTGCTGTCCGCTGGGCTGTTTTTTGTGTTTTTATTTCTTGTTTTTCCTTGTCTAAACTTTCTGCTTTCGGCATAAAATAAGCACTTCCCAGAAACAAAAGAACCAATGCAAACAAAAATATCTTTAATTTTTTCACCCTTTTATTTTTATACAAAGTTAATTCTAAAAATTGGATTTTAGATTTAAAAACAATACTTTCGCAGAAATTATGTCACAAACAGCAGAGAAATACGCAAAAATCATCAAACAGAAAGCCGAAAAATTTGGGTTTCAGGCATGTGGTATTTCTAAAGCAGGTTTCCTAGAAGAAGATGCCACAGCGTTGGAAAAGTGGCTGAAAGCAGGCTACAACGGCGAGATGGCATACATGGAAAACTATTTTGATAAAAGGACAGACCCAAGACTTCTGGTAGAGGGCGCAAAGTCCGTTATCTCGCTGTCTTACAACTATTTCCCTCAATACAAACTAGAAACAGAAAATAATTTCAAAATCTCCAAATATGCCTATGGCGAGGACTACCATGATGTGATAAAAGATATTCTACGCCAGATGATAGCGGAACTACAAGAAGAAATAGGAGAATTTGGATTTAGAGTTTTTACGGATTCTGCGCCTGTTTTAGACCGAGCATGGGCTA
Source organism: uncultured Flavobacteriaceae bacterium (assembly GCA_963519505.1). Lineage (GTDB taxonomy): Bacteria > Bacteroidota > Bacteroidia > Flavobacteriales > Weeksellaceae > JABCPE02. Next base: position 1,979 of record CAUQOP010000059.1, read on the forward strand.
GAAAATCTGGAATCGGCTGGGTTGGAAAAAATGCCAATTTGATTACTAAAAAACACGGTTCGTTCTTCTTTTTGGCGGAAATCATCTGTGATTTAGAATTAGAAGAAGACGGTGCCACCACAGACCACTGTGGAAGCTGTAGAAAATGTATAGATGCCTGCCCTACACAAGCCATTGTAAATGAGCGAATTATAGACGGAAGCAAATGTATTTCTTATGCTACAATAGAGCTGAAAAACGAAATTCCAGACTATTTCGAGGGAAAAATGGATGATTGGATTTTCGGGTGTGATGTCTGTCAGGATGTTTGCCCATGGAATAGATTTGCGGCTCCAAATACAGAACCGAAATTTGCATTAAAAGAATTCAGCCAACTGAGAAAGCCTGATTGGCAGGATTTAACCCAAGAAATTTTCTCCGAAATATTCCGAAAATCTCCCGTAAAAAGAACCAAATTCTCTGGGCTGATGAGGAACATAAAATTCGTAGAAAAAACAAAGTCAGACCTAGAAGATTAGGAATAAATCCTATGCTGTTTTGTTTAAAATAAAAACACTATTTTTGCGGCTTAAAATTTGAAAGAAATGTCTATTACAAGATTATTCGATATTGCACACAGCTCTTTGAAAAAATTCCCAAAAGATGATGTTTTGGCTACAAAATATGATGGTGTATGGGAAAAAATTTCTACTAAACAGTTTGTAGATTTAGGAGACAAATTTTCCAGAGGACTTCTAAAATCAGGCATTACCAAAGATGACAAAATAGGACTCGTTTCCACTAATAACCGTACAGAATGGTGCATAGCAGACCTAGGGATTTCCCAGATAGGAGCCATCTCTGTGCCTATATATCCTACAATAAGCGAGGAGGACTATGTATATATTTTCAACAATGCTGAGCTGAAATATTGTTTCGTTTCGGATAAAGATTTGTACGAAAAATTATTACGAGTAAAAAAACAGGTGCCTTCATTAGTGGGAATTTTCACTTTTGATGAAGTGGAAGGAGCAGCCAACTGGTCAGAAATTCTAAGCCTTGGTGAAGATAATTCTAACCAATACGAAGTAGAAGACCTGCGAGACCTTGTAAATGAAGAGGATATCGCTACCATAATCTACACCTCTGGAACTACAGGAAGACCAAAAGGCGTGATGCTTTCGCATAAAAACATCATTTCTAATGTATTTGCGGTGGACAGCAGAATTCCAAAGAAAAAAATTGACTACAAGGAAATAAAAACCCTAAGCTTCTTGCCTATCTGTCATGTCTTTGAACGGGTGGTGTATTTATACTACCTATACAGTGGATTTTCTATCTATTTTGCGGAAAATATCGATAAAATAGGTGATAATATGAAAGAGGTAAAACCTCACTATATGAGCGTAGTACCAAGGCTTTTAGAAAAAGTCTATGACAAAATATACAACAAGGGAATCAGCGCAGGAGGACTTAAGAAAATGATTTTCCTTTGGGCTCTGGGAGTGAACAAAAACTATGAACCGGGAACCCCTAAAAACCTTAAACAAAGAATAGCTGACAAACTTGTTTTCTCCAAATGGAGAGAAGGGTTGGGAGGAAATATCATTACACTGATTTCTGGGTCTGCTGCTCTTTCTAAAAATTTAAATAAAAAATTCCAAGCAGCTGGAATTCCTATCATTGAAGGATATGGTCTTACCGAAACTTCTCCTGTAATAGCGGTAAACAGCTTCGAAAAAATGAAAATCGGTTCTGTAGGTCAGCCTTTGGATAATTTAGATGTGAAAATCGACAAAGATGGAGAAATCCTCGTAAAAGGACCTTCCGTAATGAAAGGCTACTACAAAAATCCTGAACAGACCAAGGAAGCTTTTTCAGAAGATGGATACTTCAAAACGGGAGACATCGGATACATCGATGATGAAGGATTCCTTATCATTACTGACCGAAAAAAGGAAATGCTCAAGACCTCGGGCGGAAAATACATTGCTCCGCAAGTGATTGAAAACATGGCGAAATCATCACGATTTATAGAGCAGATAATGGTAGTGGGCGATGGCGAAAAAATGCCGTGTGCGCTAGTTCAGCCAGATTTTACTTTCGTTAAAAGATGGGCAGAAATCCATAAAGTAAACATCGGAACTAAACCAGAAGAAATGGTAAAAAGCACCGAACTAAAACAACGAATAGAAAAAGAAATCGCAAAACTAAATGAAAAACTCGGTAACTGGGAGCAAATCAAGAAAATAGAACTTACACCAGATGTATGGTCTGTAGGAAATGGAATGCTCACTCCTACCATGAAACTGAGAAGAAAAATAATCAAAGAAAAATACATTGATTTATACAACAAACTATACGAAAAAGAGGCCTAAAAGCCTCTTTTTATTTTTTAAAAAACTCCATTAAATCCATATAATTCCTCGCATCCACACCATGACCGCTCTGATACTCGCGGAAAGAGAAAAATATACTCAAATCATACAGCAGTTCCGCACCCTTTTTCCCCCATTCCAGTGGAATGACCATATCATTTACCCCATGAGAAACAAAGAAGAATAAATGCTGATAAGCCTTTCTATCCAAAAGATTTTTAATAATCTTCTGTTCTGGATAAGCACTCAGACAGGCTATTTTCTGAAACAACTGTGGAAACCTAAGCGCAAGAGCATAGGATAAAATTCCCCCTTGGCTGAATCCACACAGATTAACCACTCCGCTGGTTTTATATTTTTCTTTTATTTCTTCTATTGTTTTCAAAATCAACTCTATGGATTCTTCAGCTTGTGGAACATTTATGAATTTTTCTCTATCCAATAAATCTATATCATACCAGCTAAACCCTCCATTTGGCGTAGTGTGAGGAGCTTGAAAACTGACTACCAACCAATCCTCGGGCAAATCAGGTGTAAAGCTAAACAAATCTTTCTCATCACTCCCATATCCATGCAATAGCACTAAAATATGAGTTTTAGCGTGTATATTTTCAGGTTCTCGTACTAAATAATTCATTTCGCTAATTTATAAAATTTTACAAATAAAAAAGCAAGAGTGTAATACTCTTGCTGTATGTTTTTATCTTGTATATTTACATGCTTCTTGATATCCGTTTTCGCAAGATTTCTTGAACCAATACTTCGCCATTACTTCATCTCTGGAATCTCCTTCTCCTCTCTGATACATAGCTGCTAGATTGTACTGAGCCATTGTATTTCCTTGTTCTGCAGATTTTTTATACCATTGTTTAGCTGCTGCATAATCCTGAGAAACCCCTTCTCCTCTGTGGTACATCACTGCTAAATTATACTGAGCATCAGCGTTTCCTTGTTCTGCTAACTTGTCAAACCAAAACATAGCCTTTGCATAGTCTTTCTCTACGCCCTCTCCTTTATAATACATCAGAGCTAAATTATGCTGAGCCTCTACTCTACCCTGTTCTGCAAGTCTTTCAAACCAATATCTTGCTTTTTTGTAGTCTTTTTCTATTCCCTCTCCTTTATAGTACATCAGCGCCAGATTGTATCTTGCCATCACATTTCCCTGCTCTGCAGCTTTCTCATACCAATATTTAGCATCTTTGTAGTTTTGAGGAACTCCTTCCCCTTTGTAGTTCATTAGCCCTAAATAGAAC
>CAUQOP010000060.1:0-5566 GCA_963519505.1 uncultured Flavobacteriaceae bacterium
TTCATTTGTAATTTCAAAATCATCATGATATTTTTTATTTAATTCTTCTTTTTTAGCTTCAATTTTTTGCATGAGAATATTGTATTCATTATTATTCATTACAATATTTCCGATGTATTCGAAATTTTCATTTCCTAATATTGCTAGATACATTATAATTTTTATATCAGGATTATTCCTTTCGTAGAAATATCCCTTTTTCTTTATAAAACCTAATTTTTCTAAATGTTTGGGTTCTATTGATATATCTCTAAAACCAAAAAAAACTTTGATACAGGGAATATTTTCTCCATTTTTTAGCTGCTTATCAGCATGAGTTGTTAGAGTTTCATCTAATTCTAATATTTCTTTATTATCTAAAAATTGTATTTTACGATTCCCTAAATATTTAACTACTTTATAGTTAGAAGACATACCTCTTATTTTAGTAAATATTTCATAGTAATATTCTTTTTTTAATTCTATTTTTTCCATAATTTTTATTTTGTTATTAACTATTTACTCCATAGGTCTCACCATTTCCTCTATATAAGCGATTTCCTCTTCTGTTAAACCATATTTTTTATAAAGTTCTTCATCTGTCCATTCTTTGGTAAAATCCTGTAAAGGAACAAACTGATACACTCCTCGAGGTCCATTTTGGGTTTTCTTTTTAATAGAAACTAAATATCTAAAAAAACGAGTTTTAATGTATGAAATAATACCAAAACACTCTTCTTTGGTAAAGTGATGTTCTTTAGGATTATACCCGATTACCAAATATGTCTGTGAACATACTGAATTAGGTTCTCCATAAAAAGGATGTCCTAAAACTTGAGTATCTGTCCCAGAACCACCTGCAGCAGGAATAAACACTTTATGCAAGTCTTTAGTTTCTCTATTTTTAGGGATTTGATTGATGTTAATCCAGCCAAATTCCATCCCATCTTTTAATAACGTTTTATTAGGATAGTATTTGATATTGTAATCTTGATTGGGGGTATTCGTAAAACCATTCCAATTGGAAGTTAGGAAAATACTATTGTCAAAAAAATGTTTTGGACTAACCAAAGAAGAAAAATTTTCTCCATTATTCATATAATCTTGATGAACATCAGATATTTTCTTTAGAATTTCGTTTGCAAAACTATCTCTGATGACAATTCCTGAATTGTTTTTATCTAATAATTCAAATCTATAAGAGAAAGGTTTATCTGCACTTTCATATAAGTAATAGTGACACTCCCCATTGTAATCTCTATCCCATAAGAAATAATTGACTCCACCCTTTGGAGGTGTTCCAGAGAAAATACCTTTAGCATCCAAAAAATCATGTATGATTCTAAACTTATTAGAACTTAGCATTCTATCTACCCATTCATCGGGCATTGCTTGGGATGTTTTTGTCATCCAACGGCTTGGAACAATCATACAAATGTATTTAGGATTTAATTTTATTGCTCCATCGATAAATAAATGGTATATAGATTTTGCATTTGAACTATTTTTTCCATCAAGACCGAAGGTCATTTGGTAAGGTGGATTTCCTATAATGACATCAAAGTTCATATTTTCATAAGGATTTTTATCATGTATAAGGGCATAAGCGTGTTGTGATAGCCCTTCTCTTTTTTCTTCTCCAAAGTTTTCACTACTTACACCACAGTAAGTACATTTCCCTGCTTTGTCCCATGTGTGGGAGATTTCCTCAAAGAAGATATTACCACTCTCATCAGGGAATTCAGTTACAGAATGTTTACCATCAGCACGGGTAGAGCAGTAGAGACTACGGCGGCTCAGATAAGCAGTAAGCTCCGTGATACCTATTCCATACAGCTGATGGTGCATAATATGGTCTATGCGTTCCTGCAAGTCTGGGATTTGGCTTTCTAAACCTTTCAGCAGTCTTTTGGCTATTTCTCTCAGAAACACACCAGTTTTACAGAAAGGGTCTAGGAACTTAGCTTCGGGATTACTCCATAATTCGATGGGTAGGGTATCCAGCATTCTATTAGCAACATCAGGAGGCGTAAAAACCTCATCGCTACTCAGATTAGCAAGACAAGTAAGCACATCGGGATTGTATTTTTGTGCATTCATTGTTAGAAAAGATTAGGGCTGTTCTGCACCGAGTTCCAAGTAATGCCTTATCACAGGTTCTTTTACTGTATATTCCGCAAATAAAGAAGCCATACCTTGTTCTTTTTTAGACAGTTCACCATAGTCAAAATAGTTGGCGACTATTTTTTTGTCACTCAGTCCAGACCAATGTGTGAAAACAATAGGCTCTCCCTCTGGCGTAGTATAACTGAGGGCATCTCCGCAAATAATGTTTTGACTAATGATGAACGCAATGCTCCTCATCAGTTTCTCATAGTCTGCTTCTTTTTTGGGATAAGCTTTTTTGAATTCTGTGAGAAGTCTCTCTCGGCACTCTTGGGTATTATCAGGAAGAAGCTCAACTCCATAGAGACTGCCTGCTACCAGCACCAAGTAAAATCCATAATCAGATTTGTTTTTCTTGGTCTTTTTCAGCAGTGCTATTTTCCTTTGTAAAATCTCTATAAGAAAGTTACCCGAACCACAGGACGGCTCTAAAAAAGTAGCAGTAAGAACTTTGTCCGCTGTACCTTTTTCTAGCTCTTTCCACACAAGGTCTACCATGGCTTTTACTTCTCTTTCATTAGTAAATACCTCTCCATGGTCTGCTACCCGCTTTTTGGATTTTACCTGTCTGCCTTCCATCTAATATCCGTACAGAATAGATATCTCCTTTGTTCCTTTGGAGATGTGAATATTTTACTCAAAAAGAGCTGGAACAAAATCTTATTCTTTACTAATATAGATGTGCTATACAGCAGAGGAACAAAAATGCTCCTCCACCCTAATAGGCTAATCTATTCTGCGTTGCTAAAGAAAGTTTCCAGTTTTCGGGCAACAGAATAAAATTAACTCTTTTTATTTTCTATAAAAAACAATAAAAAAGGCGTGGGAAATTCTTTTTTGTTGCCCGAGGTACTGGAATTACCACACAACACAAAATAGAAATAACCCACACCTATATGGAGTGAGCATTAACTATTTGTTTCTGTGTTGTTATGAAAGTTTCCAGTTTTCGGACAACAGAACAAAAGCCAACGCTTTATTTATCGTTAAAATCTTTGCGAAGATAAGGATGTTTTTCTCAATTTCCAACAAGTATTTTGTTTTAATATGAAAAAATAGTGGCTGTACTCTCTAATCTATTTTATAAATCTATCCTAATAGGGTACTTACATTTATCTATCCCCCTGCCTCAAAAGGTTTTTGGTATACCCCCTCCAAAAACCAAACCTTTTGTTTTTTCTATATTTGAAAAAGAAATATGAAAACTTCATTTATATTTTTTACAAAAAACAATTCATTATCTTTTAAAGAAATTCAATATGAATAAAATTTAGAATTACCGTGACCAAAATCGTGACCAAAGCCCTAAAATTAGTAAAAATAAAAAAGCAACTACTTGATTTATAAGTAGTTGCTAAAATTCAGTGTAGACCCACAGGGATTCGAACCCCGACAAACAGAACCAAAATCTGGTGTGCTACCGTTACACCATGGGTCTTCCGTTTTAAGTGGTGCAAATATACAGACTTTATCATTAATCACAAAAATATTTTTCATTTTTTTTCTAAAATAATTACAAATCACTGATAATCAATTCTATTTTTTACAAATTTCTTTTATTTTCTATTTTTGTATCTTTGGATTTTTAAAATCATATACAATGAAACGCCCCATAGATGGTTTTTCCAAGCTGCCAAAACAAGAAAAAATAGACTGGCTCATACAAGAATATTTAGAAAATGATACTGATTTTGAGTCTGTTTTAAAGCAATATTGGAACGAAAATTCAGAACTGCAAAAACTTCATGACGAATTCTCTGAAAATACCATTTCTAATTTTTATCTTCCCTATGGAATCGCTCCTAACTTCCTGATTAACGGAAAACTATACGCCATTCCTATGGCTATAGAAGAGAGTTCGGTAGTGGCAGCAGCAGCCAAAGCAGCCAAATTCTGGATGGAGAGAGGCGGATTCCAAACGACCATTATCAACACGGAAAAACTCGGGCACACACATTTTGTTTTCAATGGAAACAAGGAAAAATTATTCCAGTTCTTTGATTTAACTTTAAAGGAAAAATTATTCGAAGCCACACAGGACATCACAGCGAATATGCGCAAGAGAGGCGGCGGAATCCTAAGCATTGACCTCATTGACAAAACCAATGAATTGGAAAATTATTTTCAAATCAAAGCAAGTTTTGACACTCGGGATTCGATGGGAGCGAATTTCATCAATTCATGTCTGGAAGTATTTGGAAAGACATTGAAAGAAGAGATTTTTGAGTCAGAAATATTCAGCGAGGAAGAAAAAAACTCCCTGCAAATCATTATGAACATTCTGTCCAACTATACTCCTGAATGTTTAGTAAGAGCCGAAGTTTCTTGTAAAATAGAAGAATTAGGGAATAATGACGGCATTGCGCCAGAAGAATTTGCTTGGAAATTCAAACAAGCGGTAACGATAGCAGAGATAGACACCTGCCGAGCAACTACGCATAATAAGGGCATTATGAACGGTGTGGATGCAGTGGTCATCGCAACAGGAAATGATTTTCGGGCAGTGGAAGCCTCCGTGCATGCCTACGCAAGTAAAGATGGCAAATACAGCTCACTAAGCCACTGCACGATAGAAAACGGAATATTTCGATTTTGGATAGAACTACCTATTTCTGTGGGAGTTGTAGGAGGACTCACGAGCCTTCATCCATTGGTAAAATTCTCTTTGGCTCTTTTAGGAAAACCTAATGCAAAGGAACTTATGAGCATTTTAGCAGTGTCTGGCTTGGCTCAGAACTTCGCTGCACTTCGCTCGTTGGTTACCACAGGCATCCAAAAAGGACACATGAAAATGCATTTATTCAACATTCTAAACCAGCTGGGCGCAAATGAAGAAGAAAAGAAACTGATTTCTGCTACAATGCAAGATAAAACCCTAAGCTACAGCGATATAGCTTTGGAATTAGAAAAACTAAGAAAACAAAAATAATATTATAAAAAAAATCCCCATAAAAGGGGATTTTCTTATTTTTTCAAAACTTCTATATAGTAGTTGTCATCTATTTCCACAGCCTTATCATTAGCCAAAGTGATAGTCTGCCACTCCTGAGTAGGAGCTATATGTGTAGAATGGCTTTTTAGTTTCACAGGCATTCTGAAATTCTTTATCGTATTATTCCAGCGGAATTTCAGCTGATTTCCTTTTTGCTCATATTCCAGCTGTGGGATCTGTGTCGTTCGCAAATACTGATCAAAAACAAGTGAAAAATCTATCCCTGCTTTTTTGCTGATATAATCTTCTATCTGCTTAGAGGTCACTATTTTATGATAAAAATCCGCATTCATTCCGAGCAAAATTTGTCTGAATTTTTCATCATTATTGATAACCTGTCTGATGGTATGTATCATATTTGCCCCTTTTATATATTGGTCTGTACTACCTGTTTTTCTCACTCCATATGTACCTATAATAGGTTCATCA
>CAUQOP010000061.1:0-5550 GCA_963519505.1 uncultured Flavobacteriaceae bacterium
CTTTTCAAACTAGTAAAATAAAAAAAAACAATTTTATAAATTCATTAAACCAACTGAGCTTCTGCTTGTTTTTTGTCAAAAAACACCTGAGGAAAATAACTGTCTTTCTGAGAAAACATCTCCCCCGCACACAAAAAAGAAATTATTACAATTAAACACTTTTTCATATTTTTAAATTCATTAAATTTGCAATGTTTTGATTATCTCTTCCAAAGAGGTTTAACAAAGTTAATAAAAATATTATTTACACAACTAAAATTGACTATAAAATTATGAAAAGATTATTGTTTATAGGCTTGTTTTTTTCAGCCAATTTATTATTTGCACAAAAACCTTGCGGCTTCAAAGATGGGCAGCAAGAGGGACTTTGCAAACAGTTTTATGACAATGGAAACACCAAAGAAGCCTGCTATTGGAAAAAAGGAAAACTAGACGGACAAGCTATTTTCTATTATGAAAACGGAACAAAGAGCGCTGAAGGATATTTTAAAAAAGGGTTTAAAGTAAAAACTTGGACTTATTATTCTAAAAACGGGAAAATCAGCGGAAAAGAGAACTATGTCTATCGTGACCATATGAGCGTTTTGGAAGGAGAATATATCACCTACTTCCCAAATGGAAATGTAGAAATGAAAATAAACTATAAAGATGGCAAAATGCATGGAGACTATCATTCTTATTATGAAAATGGAACGATGCAGAGTAAGGCTAAACTCAATAACAATGCTACCGATTCTTTTGAGATATACTATCCAAACGGAAATATAAACGCAAAAGGCCCTACGGATGCTAATTTCAAAAAAATAGGCGATTGGATATACTATTCCAAAGATGGAACACCCGAAAAGATTGTTACCTTCAGAAACGGAAATAAAGTATCTGAAAAAAAATACAAAAAATAAAAGGAGACCTCAAATCTCCTTTTTTTTATGACTAATTTTTCTAAAAATATATACACCAGCCTTGCCAATGATTATTCCCATAAAAGTTCCCATCAAAACATCCAAAGGAAAATGAACCCCAAGATAAATCCTACTATAGCTCACTACTCCAGCCCAAACAAATAAAAACACTGGCAAAAACCTATATCTATGCCCTAATAACGGACTTAGAAAACTCGCCAAAAGAAAAGTATTAGATGCATGGCTGGAATAAAATCCATAGCTTCCTCCACATTCTACTATCCTCATATATGGTTGTAATTCAGCATCATGGCAGGGTCTCAGCCTTTCCAAACCATATTTAAAAATATTGGCTATCTGATCCGAAACAGCCACCAAAACAGCTATTACTAAAACAATATAAATCAGCTCTTTACGAGAATAATTACGATACAAAAGATACAGCAGCCCAGCATAAAGCGGTATCCAAGACCATTTTCCAGAAACAAACTTCCAAAAAGCATCAAATTCTGTACTTCCCAAATTGTTCAAATACAGAAAAATCTCCTTATCCTGCGATATTATTTCTATCATCTATTTCGTTTTTTTATCTTCATCCTGCATCAGATTGGCCGCTTCCTGCTTTACTTTGTCTATTTCATTTTTTATTTCAGAGACAGGGTTGTCTTCTGTTTCTTTCATGATTTCCTGCTTAATATCATCCACTGCACCACGCATTTTTCTCAGCCCCTGCCCTAGTTCGCGAGCTATCTGAGGAATTTTCTTTGGTCCAAAAAATATCATAATGACCAAAAAAATCACGAAAATCTCTCCAAAACTTAAATCTCCCATATCTCAAAACTAAATTTTAATTATTAGAAAACTATTTCTCTTTGTCTGTTTTCGGTTGTTGGTCGCCTTTTTTGCCTCTTGCTTTGATGGCTTCATTTACGCTGGTGATGATGACTGCTACATCTTCTGAGAATACCTTATACTTGGTTGGATTGGCGATTTTCATTGCGGCAAGATAAGTAAGAAGTTTGTTATTTATCAGCTCCAAAAGTGGTTTTCTAAGGCTGGTTGCCGTCTCTTTACTCCCTTTCTGTGCTAATTCTTTGTCATAGTTAGCACGGATTTTAGTAAATTCTTCCTGTGCCGTTCTAATGTTTGCAATCGCTTCCGCTACGCCTGGCAACCCTGCAACAGCCTCCACCAAATCACTTGCTGAAAGGTCTTTGAGCAAGGAATCTACAAGGTTGGATTGGGAAGAATAGTTCTCGCCCACCATCTTCACTCCATATTTTTTAAAGACCGCTGAAAGCTGTACTCCATAGGCTTTTAGGGTATCCAAAGGAATGGTTTTGTAGCCTTTGAGTAGCCTATCCAGTACTCGGATGGCACCATCTCTCTTGGCGTCTGCGTTCTCCAATTGGGAAATAACAGCATCGCTTCTCACGGCTTCGGTTAGGGCGTTGCCTTTTTCCTCCATCTCTACGAATAGAGGTTTCAAAAATGCCTCATCTTTGAGCGTTGCAGTGCTTTTGTAGAGGCTTACTAATCTGTGGGCTGTATCACCAACTTCGGTGATTCTGGCTGTTGTAAGTAACTTTTTCATCTGTATGTAATTTTAAAATTATATTTTAGTTATTGGCTGCTTTTGTTTATTTTCTCCTTTTAACTAATTAGTGGAAGCTCATTTTTGTTCATTTTCTCCCTTTCACTAATTAGTGAAAGCCCATTTTTGTTTATTTTCTACTTTTAACTAATTAGTGAAAGCCCGTTTTTGTTCATTTTCTCCTTTTAACTAATTAGTGGATGGAAATTTTTTATTTTTCATTCACTAAATAGTTATTGGTTTTAATTTTATTTTTCAAAACTAAGGAAATTATTTTTCATCAGAAATTTGTTTTACATATTCTTTAATATATTCTTCTGTGATAATATTATAACCTAATCTATAACTATATGGTAGCATTTTTCTTTCTAATTTCTTACGCATATTATTCATAAATTTTCCATATCCCTTATAATCTGATTTCATTATTTTTATATGCTCTTCTAATGTATCTTTAAAATTTCTATCCTTATTTTTTAAAAAGAGCCTTGAATAAATTAAAGTATCTATATCTATAATTATTAAATCTTTTACTTTAATAGTATTATCTAAATTCTCTTTTTGTAATTCTGTTTTAAACCAAGAATTCATTCTATAGTTTATACCAGGAACTTCTAATAACCTATGGGATGTAAGTAATATTGGATATATATTATAATTTTGATTTTCTAAATCATCATATTGAAATTCTTTATCTGATATGGATCTAATATGATTAATCAATTGACCTATGCCCTTAGCTTTTTTATCTCCAATAAATTTCTTTTTTAGTTCTTCTTCTATTTTTGTTATATCTCTAGAGACTTTTGTCTCTGCATTAATGAAAGCATCTTTATATTCAAATAAGAAAATATCCTTATTATATCTCACATAATAATCTGGTTCACTGCTTCCATTATTAATCTCTCTTCTCTTAATAAAATATTTTTTGTAAAAAATATCATCTAATAAGTTTTTCATCAAAAATCTCTCAGAAAAATCTCCACTATAATCTATATCATCTTTTAAAAGAAACCTTATACTATTAGTAAATTTATCCAATACAAAAAATGGATTTATTATAGAATATGTACCATCTTGCAGCTTATATAATGGATTTTGTCTTAAGTTAATAAAATCCTCCTTTTCAACAACTTGTTGCACTGAAATAAGGCTTTCAAAAAAAGCTATTGTTTCTACATCAGAATCCTCCACTTTAAACTTAACAAATTCATCATCATTTATCATCTTACAAACTTCCATGCATAGAAATAAAGCTCTTTTATAAAATTCTTCTGAAGATTTTTGTCCAAAACTTTCATATAGCTTTTGTAAAGCACCACAATATTTTATATCTGTTTTTAAAAATTCAATTAATTCTTTTAATTTATATAAAGTTACAATGGCTAATTTAGATATCTCTAATTTAACATCATCATACATCTCTAAATCATATGATGAAAACTTTATAGAAATCATCATATCAATAACCTTATCTATTTTTTCTTTTGGAGAGTTAGAAATTACTTCATCATAATTATTAAGCTCTTCATTTATTAATAATATTGATTTAAATAGATTTATTTCATCCCTATTTACATCCTCCCCTAAATTATTATCATCTATTAGCAATTGTTTATTTCCTAGTATTTTTTCAGCAAGATGAAGACTACATACATCTGACATTAATATATACTTACTAGAAGGTCTAGAAATAGATAATTTGCAATATTTAGATTGTATATATTTAGACATTTTTTTATCAGTAAAAAAATTGCCTAGTTCTACATTTGATACGGCAGACCAACCAATAAACCTTTCTAAAGTATCTCTTGATATTTGTTTTAAATAATCTAGAATATCTTTCTTTTCTTCCTCAAAAAAATCTTTATACTCCAGTCTTACATTTATTTCCATAAACAATTTATTAATTTTCCTCCCTACAAAGATTTCAATTTTTCTTCTAAAATCGCGATTTTCTCCAGTGTGTCTTTTTGTTTTTTACGCTCAGTTTCTACAATTTCAGGCTTGGCGTTGGCAACGAATTTCTCATTGCTGAGTTTTTTCTCCACCGAAACCAAAAAGCCTTTCAGATAAGCCAACTCTTCCTCAGTTTTCTTTTTTTCTTCGCCCAAATCTAGGTTTTCGCTCAGCGGAACAGAGATTTCCACCGCTTCCACTAGGAAAGTAAAGCTCGGCTTATCCGTTTTCTCGGAATAATGAATTTCAGAGATGTTCGCCAGTTTTTTGATTACATTTTCATTTGCAAAAAAGCTTTCGCTGGTGAATAGTTCCACTTCTTCCCTCGGCAAAATTCCTTTGCTCTGGCGGTAATTTCTCACTCCAGAGATGATTTCTTTCGCTGTATCAAACGCAGAGATGATGTTATCATCAAAACTTTCTGCATTTTTCTGCTGGGCGATAACGAGCGCTTCCGATGTGTTTCGCTCCGCGATATGCTGATAAAGTTCCTCCGTAAGGAACGGCATAAACGGATGAAGAAGTCTCATCAGTTCCTCAAAGAACTTGATAGTCTGGTCATAAACCTCCTGAGAAATACTTTCCCCGAAATTAGGTTTTACCGCTTCCAAATACCACGAGCAGAAGTCATCCCAAATCAATTTGTAAAGCAAATGCAACGCATCTGAAATTCGGAATTTCTCAAACTGGTCATTGATTTCGCTGATGGTTTTATTCATCTGATTTTCAAACCAAATGATTGTTTGTTTTTCAGCCTCACCTGCTGGTTTTGCTTCTTTAGTCCAGCTTTGTGTCAGCTTAAATGCATTATAAATTTTCGTTGCAAAGTTTCTTCCTTGCAGCATCAAATCCTCATCAAAAAGAAGGTCGTTTCCAGCCGCAGAACTCAGTAAAATCCCCACTCTCACGCTGTCCGCACCATATTTGTCAATCAATTCCAGCGGGTCTGGTGAATTCCCCAAGGATTTGGACATTTTTCTTCTTTGCTTATCCCTTACAATCCCTGTAAAATAAACATTTTTAAACGGAACTTCTTTTTTCCATTCCAGTCCTGCCATTATCATACGAGCCACCCAGAAGAAAAAAATATCTGGC
>CAUQOP010000062.1:0-5463 GCA_963519505.1 uncultured Flavobacteriaceae bacterium
TAAGATTTTCTGCTGGGATAATGCCGATACGCATCATCTCAAAGAAAACTTGAGCCGTAGCATTCACATCGGCAGCGGCATTATGGGCTTCATCAAATTTTTTACCGTAGAGTTTTTCGTAAAGTTCCTCTAATTTTGGTGATTTATATCTTCCGTTTTTCCCTCCGCTCAGCTGACAGAAATCTGTCCCCAGCTCCATAGTATCGGCAGAAGGTGTTTTTTCTAATGTATTTTCTATTCCTTTTCGGAAAAGCTCTGCACCTACGATTTTATAGTCAAAATCTATATTGTGCCCTGCCACCACTTTGGTTTTCTTGAGCACTTCGGTGAACTCCTCCAAAACTTCCTGCAAGTCCCTTCCCTGTTCCTGTGCCATTTTAGTGGAAATCCCGTGAATTCTAGTCGCATTGAAGGGAATATCATAGCCCTCTGGCTTTATGATATAGTCCTGATTCTCTATCAGTTCGCCATTTTCATCATGCAGCTGCCAAGCAATCTGCACCATTCTCGGCCAGTTGTCAGAATCTGACAAAGGAGCATTAAAGTTCTGTGGCAACCCTGTAGTTTCGGTGTCAAAAATGAGGTACATTCAGTAAAAAAATTTTGGTGTAAAAATAGAAAGAATTTTAGTATAAATTCAACTTTTAAATCAAAATAATTTTGACTTATATTTTTCTATACACTTCTTCAAAAGGAAGTCTGGTTCTATCTCCCCAAACGCCCTTTTCTTCGCGGATTCCACAGGTTACGACCATATTGATTTCTGCACCACAAGGCAGTTTGAGCAGTTTTTTCACTCTTAAACTATCAAAGCCTTCTAATGGGCAAGTGTCATAGCCCTGCTCCGCCATTGCCAGCATGAAAGTCTGAGCAACCAAACCACAGCTTTTATGCACCACTACGCGCATATCCGCTTCAGAAACCTGCCTCATCATAGGGCGAAAAAGTCCAATTCCCAGCGCTGTTATTTTTCGGGCTATTCCTAAAATTCCAAAAAAACGAGTGTAAAGAATCGGAAGAAGCTTTTCGTAATACATTCCCCACTTTTTTATGCGTTTTTCTTGTTTTTCTACTGGGCTGGTTCTCTTGACATTTTCTATTTCTAAACGCAGCATTTCCTTTTCACGCTTACGATGCAAATCCTGCCGAGTCACGAAAACCACCATCTCCTGCGCTGTATCTGCTGAACTCTGTTCTAGACACGCAGAAGCTAATTTCTTGAGCATATCTTTGTCTGTGATATGGTACATTTCATAGAGCTGCATATTGGAACTTGTGGGTGCCAGCTGCGCCAATCTCAGACAATGAGCCACCCTTTTCTGTATCTATCCTTTTTGTGTCGCTATAGTATCGCACAGAGCGTCTATAATTGAGAATTTGTTCTAAATTCATTGTTAAAATTTTTCGTTAAAGATAAAAAAAACTGAACAAGTTTTTCTCTTAATCATCAAAAAAAAAATTCCCTTCCAGAAAACTCCGAAAGGGAACAAATGAAACATATTCTATCTTAATTTTAGAATTTCAAATTTTTAAATCTCTCAAAAGCAGCTCTTTCCAGCATTTCTCTGTCATCTGGGTGAGCTATGGAAATAAGCGCTTTTGCTCTCTGCTGGAAGTTTTTCCCATGCAGATCCACCACACCATATTCTGTAGCCACATAGTGCATATGCCCTCTGGTAGTAACCACTCCTGCTCCTTCTTTTAGGAAAGGAACGATTCTCGGCACGCCTTTTTTAGTTCTGGCAGTAATCGCCAAGATAGGTTTTCCACCATCGCTCAGCGCTGCTCCTCTCATGAAATCCACCTGCCCACCGATACCGCTGTATTGGTAAGAACCTATACTATCTTAACAAGCCTGCCCTGTAAGGTCTAATTCTATCGCACTATTGATAGACACTGCTTTAGGGTTTCTACGGATAACACGCGGATCATTAGTATAATCCACATCAAGGAAAGCAAAAGCTGGGTTATCATTCACAAAATCATATAGTTTCTTTGTCCCGAAAGCAAAGCTCGTTACTGATTTATGCGGGTGCGTAGTTTTATATTTGTTATTCACCACACCAGATTTTATCAAATCCACTACTCCATCACTGAGCATCTCTGTATGAATACCCAAGTCTTTATGATTATTAAGACATTTCAACACCGCATCTGGAATTGTCCCAATTCCCATCTGCAATACAGAACGGTCTTCGATGATTTCAGCAATGTTTCTACCAATCTGCAATTCTTCCTCTTCTATCTTCGCGCCGTAATCTACTGTAAGCAGTTCTGTTTCGTGCCAAACCATTTTATCAATCTGGCTCGTGTGGATTACGCTGTCTCCGTGAGTTCTCGGCATTTTAGGGTTTACCTGAGCAATTACATATTTTGCTGTATCTACTGCTGCTCTGGTAACATCCACAGAAAGCCCAAGTGTACAATATCCATGCTCATCTGGGGGAGAAACTTGGATAATCGCTACATCTAGCGGCATTCTATTGTTTCTAAACAAATCAGGAATATCTCCTAGGAAAATAGGAATAAAACTTCCTCTTCCGCTGTTTACATTCTCTCTAACAGCCGTAGAGACAAACATCACATTAAAACGGAAACTATCTTCGTATTCTGGTTTTGTGATTTCTATATCGCCTTGTATCGTGATACAGGTAACTTCTACATTTTTTAATTCATTTGCTCGTTTTGCTAACTCGTTTACTAAATAATTAGGCGTACAAGCACTTCCTTGTAAAAAAATCCTATCATTGCTCTTTATCAATGACAGCGCTTCTTCTGCTGAACAATACATATTATTTTTATAATGTTTTTGTGACAAAATAATTTTTTATCAAATTATACTTACTTAAAATTTTCGGCAAATATAAAAATTTTTTCGCTTAGAAAATATCCCTATTTTTAGCCATTTATTTTCATGATAAAATTTAGTTTATTATTCTTTTATTCTAAGAATAATTTGCGTATTTTTGTAGAACTATATATTTTAATTATAACATTTTCAAATTATGAAAGTATTGATAATCGGAAATGGTGGAAGGGAATCTGCCATCGCATGGAAACTAAAAAATGACCCAAGAATTACCCAATTCTACTTTGCAAAAGGAAACGCCTCTACAGAGAAATTAGGAAAAACAGTTTATGAAACGGAAATAGCAGACCTAGTGAAGTTTGCTAAAAAAGAAGATATAGAACTTACTATCGTAGGTCCAGAAGCTCCACTAGTAGAAGGTATCGTGGATGAATTCAACAAAGAAGGATTGAGAATTTTCGGAGCTAAAAAAGCAGCTGCATTACTAGAAGGCAGCAAGGCTTATTCTAAAAAATTCATGCAGGACTACGGCATCAGAACTGCTAAAGCGAAGATTTTTGATTCTTACAATGATGCGGTTGCCTATGTGAAAACTCAGGCTTTCCCATTGGTAGTAAAAGCGAGTGGTCTGGCAAGTGGAAAAGGCGTGGTTATCTGTAAAGATTTAGCTGAAGCAGAAACTACCATTCACGATTTTATGATTAGAAAAATCCATGGAGATGCAGGAATCAGAATCATTGTTGAAGAATTCTTGAGAGGTTTTGAAGCTTCTGTGATTGCTTTCTCTAATGGCGAAAAATTCTTCCCTTGCATCGCGGTGAAAGATTATAAAAAATTAGGAAATGGCGACAAAGGTCCTAATACAGGCGGAATGGGTACAGTAGCTCCAAATCCAGAGTTCACAGCTGCACACATGGAAGATTTCATTCAAAATATTATGAATCCTACTATCAAAGGAATTCACGATAACATGCTGAAATTCAAAGGATTTATTTTCTTTGGGCTTTTAGTTTCTAATAACGAATGCTACCTATTAGAATACAACATGCGTCTAGGCGACCCTGAAACTCAGGCAATTATGCCGCTTTTAGAAAGCAATCTTTTGGATGCTATCAATGATTGTATCGATGGAAAAGACATAGAACTTAAGTTTTCAGATAAAAAATCGGTTTGTCTTGTGTTAGCTTCTGGCGGATACCCTCGCGATTTCGAAAAAGGATTGGAAATCAAAGGAATAGACAAGGTTAAAAATAGTGAAGTTTTCTTTGCTGGAGCTACATACCAAGGAAGCAGAATCGTAACAGACGGCGGAAGAGTGCTGAATTTAGTTGCTACTGGCGACACTTACGAAGAGGCTAGACAAAAGGTTTACGAAGATGCTGATGCTGTCAATTTTGACTATGCATATCACAGAGAAGATATTGGCTTAGTTAAATAATTTTCAGCAAAAAACTATATCAATATGAATAATGGAATCATTGTCCTTGATTTCGGGTCTCAGTACAATCAGCTGATTAGCCGAAGAGTACGAGAAATGCAGGTGTATTCGGAGATTATTCCTTATAACACTCCCATCGATGAAATCAAGGCTAAAAAACCTGCTGGAATCATACTTTCGGGCGGGCCATCTTCCGTAAATGCAGAAGATGCGCATTTAGTAGATAAAGAAATTTTTAATCTCGGAATTCCTATTTTAGGAATCTGCTATGGAATGCAACTTACAGCACATCTCCTCGGTGGAAAGGTAGAAAAAGGCACCAAAGGAGAATACGGAAAATCTCATTTGGAGATTGTAAAACCTTGCGCTCTTTTCGAGGGAGTTAGCCAAAATTCTATCGTTTGGATGAGCCACTTTGATGAAGTAAAAGAGCTTCCAAAGGATTTTGAAATCAATGCTAAATCAGGCGTGATTGCGGCTATTTCCAACGAGGCTAAAAACTTCTACGCCGTGCAGTTTCACCCAGAAGTAACTCACAGTGAGGAAGGCGGAAAAATGCTGGAGAATTTTGTGTTTAAAATTTGTAAGGCAGAAAGAAACTGGAAATTAACCAATTATATAGAAGAAACAGTCAGCGAAATCAAAGAAAAAGTCGGAAATCAAAAAGTGATTTTAGGGCTTTCTGGTGGTGTGGATTCTTCCGTAGCCGCTGTACTTATCCACAAAGCGATAGGCGACCAGCTGACTTGTATCTTCGTGGATACAGGGCTTCTCAGAAAAGATGAAGCGAAAAAAGTAATGCAGAACTATGGAGAACATTTCCATATGAACATCAAATGCATAGATGCTTCTGAGAGATTTTTGGCTAAATTAAAAGGAATATCTGACCCAGAGCAGAAAAGAAAAATCATTGGAAATGAATTTATAGAAGTTTTTGATGAAGAATCTTCAAAAATAGAAGGCGCGAAATTCTTGGCACAAGGGACTATCTATCCTGATGTGATAGAGTCTCAGTCCATCAAAGGCCCTTCGGCAGTAATAAAATCCCACCACAATGTGGGCGGACTTCCAGAGGATATGAAATTTGAGCTTTTAGAACCTCTACGCGAACTTTTCAAAGATGAAGTGAGAAAAGTAGGTGAAGAATTGGGTATCCCTAGCCACCTTGTCCACCGCCATCCGTTCCCTGGTCCAGGACTGGGTATCAGAGTTTTAG
>CAUQOP010000063.1:0-5396 GCA_963519505.1 uncultured Flavobacteriaceae bacterium
ACGGATAGCTTGGTCTTTGTCCATGTATTTTTTCATCACATCCATAGCAGCTTTAGAAGCATCTACCCAAGCTGGATAATCTTTGGTAATCAGCTGGTTGATTCCATAAGAAGTCAAATATCTGTTCGTTCTCCCTGGGTATCCCATAATCATTGTGAAATCATTAGGTTTGATACCTTTTAGGGAAACAGGCAGGTGGTGTTTAGGTTTTAGAGGAACATTGTTAGGAGAGTATTCTGCTGGGTTTCCGTTAGCATCTGCATACACTCGGAAAACTGCAAAATCTCCTGTGTGTCTTGGCCATTCCCAGTTGTCTGTATCTCCACCGAATTTCCCAATAGAGTTAGTAGGTGTTCCTACTAATCTGATATCTTTATAGTCTTGATAAACAAAATAATAGAACTCGTTTCCATTGAAGAATGAACGAACAACTACGGTGTATTTTCCATTTTCGTTATTTTCTTTTTCAATCGCTTTAAATTCTTGATTGATAATGTCTTGTCTCTGGCTTGCAGACATTTGGTTGTTCAGCTTGGAGTTTATTCTTTCCGTAGCATCTCCCATTCTTACTAAGAATCTCACATACAGGTCTTTAGCGTGAAGTTCTTCTTTTTTATTCCTCGCCCAGAAACCATTGGTCAAGTGGTCTTTCTGTGGAGTAGAAAGCGCTGCAATAGAGCCGTATCCACAGTGGTGGTTGGTAAAGATTAGACCTTCTTTGGACACGATTTCTCCAGTACAAAAACCACCAAAACTCACGATAGCGTCTTTCAGACTAGAGTTATTTACTGAATAGATTTCCTCTGGAGTCAGTTTCAGACCCTGTTTCTGCATATCTACGCCATTCAGCCTTTTGATAAGCATCATAAGCCACATTCCTTCATCAGCTTTTGCTGGAATAAAACTCAGAATGAAGGCAGCTAATAAAAATAGTCGTTTCATTTTTAGTAAAAAATTAAATTAATGGGCTAAATTTAAGAATTTTAAATGATTTAAAGGAATTTTTTTCTTTTTAATAAAGAAAAAACATCAAATCCAAACCCAAAGAGTAGGAATTAAATCTTACCTTTGTAGTATAAATTGTAAATATTAAAATATGGAAAACTTACATGACAAACGCCAAGTCTATGAGCAGTATGAACTGCACGACCACGAAGTAAAGGAAAACCCAATGGAACACTTCAAGGAATGGTTTGCAGATGCGGACAAACATCCTGATATCTTCGAAGCCAATGCCATGATGCTCTCCACCATAGATGAAGACGGCTGCCCCAGAACCAGAGCCATGCTTTTGAAAAGCTACAGTAAAGAAGGATTTGTCTTCTACACGAATTACAACAGCAAAAAAGGGAAGTCCATAGATAAAAACAAGGTGGCCTGCCTCTATTTCTTTTGGCCCGCTTTGGAGCGCCAGGTAATGATAAAAGCAAGATTGGAAAAAGTTTCTCCAGAAATGTCTGATGAATATTTCGCATCGAGACCGAGAGGAAGCAGATTAGGTGCTTGGGCTTCTGAACAAGGCGAAGAAATCCCTAGCAAAGCCTATTTAGC
Organism: uncultured Flavobacteriaceae bacterium; assembly: GCA_963519505.1. GTDB lineage: Bacteria > Bacteroidota > Bacteroidia > Flavobacteriales > Weeksellaceae > JABCPE02. The sequence continues at coordinate 1,552 of CAUQOP010000063.1, forward strand.
TCAAAAATTACAAGATTTAGAAAAAGAATTTGAAGGGAAAGAAGTGACACGACCGCCACACTGGGGAGGATATCTTGCCAAGCCGTATGAAATAGAATTTTGGCAGGGAAGACCTAACCGTCTGCATGACAGGATAGTGTATCAGTTCCAAGATGGTAAATGGAAAACATCAAGATTAGCTCCGTAAAAGGAGCTTTTTTTAGTTAAGAAAAACATCTATCAGCCCTTCTGGAAGTTCCATTTTGATGAATTTTTCATCTCTATTTACTTCTAAAATCCATTCTTTTACGATAGGAATGATGACTTCTTTCTGAGCCAAGTCTAAGATGAAATAATGCTGAGTGGTCTGGTCGTTTACAGAAACGATGTTTCCGCAGGTTTTTCCATCTTTTTCTAAAATTTCAAAACCAATCACTTCGTGATAATAAAACTGATTTCCGCTCAATTTAGGAAGAGTAGAAAGCGGAAGAAAAACATTTTTACCAATAAGCTGCTCTACTAGTGCATCAGATGAGTTTTTGAAAAGAATATTGAGAGAATCTTGTTTACTCCAAATGATTTTTTCAATAAAAAACGGAACCAATAGTCCGTTGATTTCAACGAATATTGATTCCAATTTTTTATAAATTTCGGGTTGGTCTGTATCTAATTTTAAAATCAGATTCCCCGAAAGACCGTGCTTACGAGTAATTTTGCCTAAAAAATAGCAATCTTCTTTCTGCATCGGTAAGTTTTTTTAAGCTTCAGTTTCTTCAGCAGGTGCATCTCCTTCTGCTTCTACAGCAGGAGCTTCTTCTACTGGTGCTTCAGCAGCCTCAGCAGCAGCTTTTGCTTCTTCTTCAGCTTGTTTTTTAGCGTTGATTCTTGCTTCATTAGCTTTGTTTTCAGCTTCTAAAGCAGCTTTTTTAGCATCATCTTTAGATTTTGCTAAACCATCTTTTTTACCTTGGATTTTAGCTTCTTTTTCAGCTAACCAAGTGTTAAATCTTTTTTCAGCTTCAGCTTCACTGAAAGCTCCTTTAGCAACTCCTCCTTGAAGGTGTTTTTTGTAAAGAGCACCTTTGTAAGAAAGGATAGCTCTAGCAGTGTCTGTAGGCTGAGCACCATTGTTCAACCATTTTACAGCAGAATTTACATTAAGTTCAATAGTAGCGGGATTGGTAATAGGATTGTAAGTTCCTAATTTCTCGATGAATCTACCATCTCTCTTCGCTCTAGAGTCTGCTACTACAATGTGGAAGAAAGGTTTTCCTTTTTTTCCGTGTCTTTGTAATCTAATTTTTACTGACATAATTTAATTGATTTAGCGGGAACTCGTCCCTGTTAATATTTTTTAAGTCCGCAAATGTAACAAATAAAATTGAAAGTATAAACTTTTTTAGCCAAGAAAGTTTTATATTTTCTCTTTTCGGTTAAATTAGCTTTATATTCCTATATAAATAAGTGATAATCAGTGCGTAGCAAATGATTCCACAACCAAAGGCTATCAGCATACTTTTAGGAAGGCTGTAATTTAGCATGTATAAACAATAATTTGCCGGAACAGCGGTAGAAAGCGCCCCAAGAACTCCATATACAGCACCGTGTACAGGGCTCTTTTTTTCGGGAGCAACCTCCGTTCCGCAATAGGGACAATTCCATTTGCTAAAATTAGAAAGGAGAAGCAGTTTTTTTAGTGGTTGTTTTTTGCCGCAATGAGGGCAAGTGAAACTTTGGTTTTCCATATTTTATTTTCTCTTTTCTTTCAGTTCTTCTTTGTCTTTGTCGGAAGGATTCCAGACTTTTATTTCAGAATTTTTGTCAATTCCAGAAAGCACCTGCACATTGATACCATCGCTCGCGCCTAATTTTACAAAAGCCTTTTTAAATGAACCATTTGCCTGTTTTACCTCTACGAAAGGAACATCTTTTCCGTTCGCTTTTTCGTATTGGATAAGGGATTCATCCAGAAGAAGGGCATTTTTCTGCGAGCTGAGGATAATTTCTCCATTTGCTGAAAATCCTGCGCGAATGTATTCATTATTAGGATTAAACACATCGCCTTTTATCGGGAATTTTATAGTTCCGCTTTCTTCCGTTCCTTTTGGTGCGATGAGGGTCACTTTTCCAGAGAAAGACTTGTTCTGGAGGGCGCCTATTATTACATTCATATTCATGCCTTCTTTTATTTTTCCAGCCTGTGCCTCATCTATTTTTCCTTCAAAAATGAGTGAATTTAGGTCTGCAATGGAGCAAATGGTAGTTCCTGCATTGAAGGAATTGGCCTCTATCACTTGATTTCCTATTTTTACAGGAACTTCTAGGACGGTGCCGCTTGCTTTGGAACGAATTTGAGTTGTAGCCATGCTTTGTAGTTCAGGAGTAGCACCAGTTCTAGCAATTTGCAAGTTTTTTTGTGCAGTGGAAAATTGCTGTTGGGCATTTTTCACATTTTGTTCGGCGCTGTAGAGCTGCTGTTGGGAGGTTAGAAACTCTTGTTTGGAGATAACGCCTTGTTTATAAAGACTTTCCTGCATCGCAAACTGCTGTTTTTGATTGGCAAGATTAGTTCTTGCATTGTTTATTTGGAGCTGGGCATTGCTTACCTGCTGCTGAGCATTGTTCACATCGGCTACGCTGGGAACGATTCTCAGTGTGGCGATGAGCTGTCCTGCTGTCACTTTGTCGCCTTCTTTTACTAGGATATTGTCAATAATTCCAGAAATATTGGGTTTTATTTCTATTTCTTCTTTCGGAACGATTTTTCCAGTTGCCATCACTTTGTCCTCCATGTCTTGTACAGTGGGTTTTCTTGTAAGAAATTCTTTGCTCTCATCAGAATTGGATTTTATCAAATACATTACAGTTGATCCCAGCAGAGCAACAACAACTAATCCAAGAATGGCATAAATTACCTTTTTCATTATTTTTTTTATATTTAAAATTCAACTTTGTTATTCACTTCTTAATGCATCTATTGGGCGGATGCTTATGGCTCTTTGTGCGGGAATCATGCCTATTATCAGTCCAAGGAAAACCATTATCACCATTGCTCCGAATACATTTCCGTAATTAACGGTAGGATTGTAAAACGGAATTTCATCTTGGTTTTGAGTGGCAAGGCTTAAAAGCATCAAAACCAGCATTCCTAGCATAAATCCAGCCAAACCAGAAGATAAAGTAATGACCACACTTTCCAGTAAAATTTGGTTTCTCACCTCGGAGGGTTTTGCTCCCAGAGCTCGGCGGATTCCTATTTCTTTGGTTCTTTCTTTCACGGTGATGAGCAGGATGTTGGATATCGCAATGACCCCAGCGATGATGGTAAGCGTCCCCACGATGATGGTCAGAAGCTGCATGCCGTCAAGAAATCCTGTGAGTTTCTTAAATTCTTTCCCAAGGTTAAAAGCTCCAAAAGCATTGGTGTCTTCGGGTGAAACTCTGTATTTGGTTTTTAGTTCGGATTTTACTTTTTCTTCCACGATACTCACATCTGCATCAGGTTTAGAAACAATGGATAAAACACCTACTTTGTCCCCTTCGTTAAACATTTGTGTAAAAGTAGAAAGCGGAATTATGGCCGTTTGGTCGCTCTCTATTCCTACTCTTCTTTTCATTCTGAAAACTCCTATTACATTGAAAAACACGCCTTTTATGTTGATGGATTTTCCAATCGGATTTTCATCCGCCTCAAAAAGTGTTTTGTAAATCTGCTCACCGATAACCACTACATTTTTGTTTTCAGATACATCAGAATCGTTCAGGTATCTTCCGTATATCAACTTTTTTTCAGAGATTTTGTTCCCGATAGGGTAGTCGCCGTTTAGGCTGTAAGTGATGCTTTTCCCTCCTCTGGTCATCAGCAC
>CAUQOP010000064.1:0-5339 GCA_963519505.1 uncultured Flavobacteriaceae bacterium
CTATTGAAAATATGATCAAAGGCAAAGTAGAAGAAACAATTATACGACCTTAAAACACCAGCTGGTGCGAGCTTGGAATCCATACAAATACAATTACATTTTTCACATTGAACTCACGTTAAAATAATAAAAATGAGTATACTTAAATCACCTATTCAACCTAACGGACTGAAAGAGATTAGTTTAGGAAATTCTATAGGAGCATTTGAAAAGCTATTAAGAGATGAATATCAAAGAGGGAATGTGGGTTTTGAATTAGATACCCATTTTCTAATAGTCATTTTTATGGATAGCATCATCGTAAAAGTTAATTTGTTGTATAATAAAGTAGCTCAGATATCTTTCTATAATAAGTTTTTAGGCAAATTCAATGATATAGGAATAGGGAGTACTTTAGGTACATTTATGGATACATATCCTACGGCTCAGTACGATGATGATGAGAATTTCTTTTATATTCCTAATTCTACTTATGAGAATATAGCTTTTTTCTTTGAAAACCCTTATTCTTTTGCGCAGGATAACAAGTTAGAGGAAATTACAATCAATGATTTATCTCTATTAGTAATATGTAGTAATACATAAAAATCAAATTTATGAAAAACACCCTTTGGCTCTACAAAGATTCTTATCAGATAGAGATAAGAGAAAAGGAAGCACATCCGCCACAAGTAGCGGTTTATCTCTATAAGGCAGAAGAGGAGATAAAAAGCATAGTCCTCACAGCAGGAGGTAGCGTGAGCAGTCTGTGGGAGAAAAGTGCATTGTTAGACGGTGATAGACTCCTTGTCGCTTGTGGTAATGAGGTGTTCTGTATTCTCTTGCCTACATTAGAACTCCTTTGGCATACACAGGTGGATATGGCTACTTGTTTTGAGGTTGTTCCTTACCAAGATGATTACATTACCCATGGAGAGGTGGAGATATCACGCCTTAATAGGCAGGGTGAAATCCTTTGGCAGTTCAGTGGTAAGGATATTTTTGTCTCGCCCACAGAGCGTACGCCCTCTTTTACCCTTACGCCAAAGGGAATAGAGCTAGTGGATTTCAATTATGAAAGTTATTTCATTGATTATGATGGGAAACTTTTACGGTAGATAGAGGTCAATTTTTGTGAATCGTTTTATTTACATTTTTTGACTTTTAATCATAAAAAACACTACTTTTGGGACACGCTTAAAAAGAACATTTATGAATATTATTTTAGCATCCACTTCTACACTTTTTGGTGGAAAATATTTAGAATATTTACGAGAAGAACTTGTGAAACTTTATCACGGAATAGATGAGGTTTTGTTTATTCCTTACGCCAGACCCAGCGGTATTTCTCACGAAGAATACACGGACAAGGCGCGCGAGTTTTTTGGAACTATTGGCATAAAAATAAAAGGAATCCACGAATTTGAAAACCCACAAGAAGCTATTGCTGCTGCAAAGGCGTATTTTACAGGCGGAGGGAATACTTTTCTTTTGGTCAAAACTCTTCATGAAAAAAATCTGATGAAGGCTCTGAAAGAAAATGTAGAAAAAGGAAAACCATATTTAGGATGCAGTGCAGGGAGCAATATAGGCGGACTTAACATCCAGACAACCAACGACATGCCGATAGTCTATCCGCCGAGTTTTGAGGCTATGGGACTGGTGCCTTTTAATATCAATCCTCACTATCTAGACCCAAATCCAGATTTGAAGCACAATGGCGAAACGAGAGAAACCAGAATCAAAGAATTTTTGACACAAAATAATATCAAAGTGGTAGGTCTTCGCGAAGGAAATTGGATTAGAAGAATAGGCGATGAAATCACAGTGCAGGGCAGTCAGCTCACACGGATTTTTGAGCAGGGAAAAGAGCCTTACGAAATAGAAACAGGAAGTAAAATAGACTAAAAAAACAGAAAATGTCTGTAAAAGAAAAAATAGAAAACCTCCGAAAAGAGCTTCATCAGCACAATTATAATTATTATGTTCTGGATAATCCTACGATTTCAGATTTTGAGTTTGATGAAAAACTGAGAGAATTGCAGACCTTGGAGGCGGCAAATCCAGAATTCTATGACCCAAATTCTCCCACGGTGCGCGTGGGCGGAGAGGTTACCAAGGTTTTTCCTACGGTTTCTCATGAGTTTAGAATGTATTCGCTGGATAATTCTTATAACTTTGAGGATTTGGAGGAGTGGTATAACCGAACCAAAAAAATATTAGAAACGGATGAAATAGAATTTGTGACCGAACTTAAATACGACGGCGCCTCTATTTCTATACTTTATGAACAGGGAAAATTCGTTCAGGCGGTTACTCGTGGTGATGGATTTCAGGGCGATGAAATCACCTCCAATGTGAAAACGATAAAGGACATTCCGCTGCAGTTGTATGGCGATTTTCCAGAAAAATTCTATATGCGCGGCGAGATATACCTGACACGAAAAGCCTTTGATAAAATCAATCAGGAAAGGGAGCAGGAAGGGCTGGATATTTTCATGAACCCTAGGAACACAGCCTCTGGAAGTCTGAAAATGCAGGACAGCACGGAGGTGAGCAGGAGAGGACTTTCGGCAGTGCTGTATCAGTTTGTAGCACAGGATGTTACAGAAAAAACGCACTGGGAACTGCTCCAAAAGATGAGCTCTGTAGGCTTCAAGGTTTCGCAGTATAGCAAACTCTGCAAATCATTGCAGGAAGTGAAAGATTTTATCAATTTTTGGGATAAAGAACGGCAGAATTTAGGTTTTGATATTGATGGAATTGTAATCAAAGTCAATGACCTGAAACAACAGCAGATTTTGGGATATACCGCCAAGTCACCACGCTGGGCGACGGCTCATAAATTCAAGGCTGAAAAGGTAGAAACTCAGCTTTTGTCTATTGATTATCAGGTTGGTAGAACAGGAGTAATCACGCCAGTTGCCAATCTGTCACCAGTGCTTTTGGCGGGAACTATTGTGAAACGGGCATCTCTTCATAATGAGGATATTATCAAGAAATTGGATTTACACGAAAATGATTTTGTATATGTAGAAAAAGGCGGCGAAATCATCCCTAAAATAGTAGGCGTAAATACCGAAAAAAGGGAAGCAATGTCTTCGCAGATTAACTATATAACCCGCTGTCCAGAGTGCGATACGGAACTGATAAAGGAAGAAAGCCAAGCGCTTCATTTCTGCCCGAATGAAATCCACTGCCCTCCGCAGGTGGTCGGTAAAATGATACATTTCGTTTCCAGAAAGGCTTTGAATATAGAAAATTTGGGTTCGGAGACTATAGAACAGCTTTATCGTGAAGGTTTGATAAAAACGGTGGCTGATTTTTATACCTTGAAAAAAGAACAGCTCTTGCCTCTGGAAAGAATGGCTGAAAAATCTGCGCAGAACATCATCGATGGGATAGAAAAATCAAAGCAAATTCCTTTTGAAAGGGTGCTTTACGGCATTGGGATAAAACACATCGGTGAAACTATTGCTAAGAAATTGGTTAAGAATTTTGGTTCGATAGAAGAGCTCAGCAGGGCAACTGTGGAGGAACTCATCCAAGTGGAAGATATAGGCGATAAAATAGCCGAAAGCATCGCGGCATTCTTTTCTAATGAAGAAAACAGAAAGCTGATAGAAAGGCTCAAAGAGTATGGAATCCAGCTGGAAAGAGGCGAAGTATCCACGGAGGTATTGTCAGATAATTTAGCAGGGAAAACATTTTTGTTTACAGGAAAATTATCTCTTTTTACCCGTGAACAAGCCGAAGAAATGGTCGAAAAACATGGCGGAAGAAATATCTCTGCAGTGTCCAAAAACCTGAACTATTTAGTAGTGGGAGAGAAAGCAGGAAGCAAACTCAAGAAGGCGCAGGATATAGGCACGATTACCATTCTGGATGAGCAGGAATTTTTAAAAATGATGGAATAAAAAAAGGAACTCTATTTTAGAGTTCCTTTTTTTTATAGAAATATTTAGATTATTTCTTCTTTCTAGCAACTGGCTTTCTGTGAGCAGTTTTTCCTTTTTTAGCTCCTACGGATTTTTTTGCAGTAGCTTTTTTAGGAGTTGCAACATGCACATCAGATTTTGTCAATGTATCCCACTCGCTTCCTGTTACATATTTCACTTCTACTTTTCTGTCTTTTTCTCTTTCTGCATCAGAAGCAGTTACAGGCACTTCAGCAAATTCAAATCCTACACCTTTTGATTTTAACTGGCTGTGGTCTACACCTCTTTCTTCAAGGGCTTTAACCACTGCAGCAGCTCTTTCTCTAGAAAGTCTAAGGTTAAGCGCAGCATTTCCTTTTCTGTCTGTGTGTCCGATTACTAAGAAAGTACCTCCGTTAGAAGATTTGATAATCTTAGCAGCGTCATCTAGTTTAGGAGCAGCCTCTGGTCTTAGAGTAGCTTTACCTAGGTTGAATAGAATATTTTTAAGAGCCGAAGTAACTTCACCTGCGATATCAGCATGAGTTTTAGGGCATCCTTGTTTTTCTGGTAATCCTGCTTCAGTAGGACATTTGTCATCTTTATCTGGAACTCCGTCTCCGTCTGTATCTTTCCAAGGACATCCATCGTTTTCTACTGGTCCAGGAACATCAGGACACTTGTCATCTTTGTCAAGAACTCCATCATTGTCAGTATCTCCCCAAGGGCATCCTCTGTTTTCTATCGGTCCAGGAACGGTAGGACATTCATCATGTCTGTCTAGAACTCCGTCTCCGTCTGTATCTTTGTCAGTTTCAGCAACTACGGCTTCAGCTTTTTTACCTTTGTATAGTATGAAGCCAAGTCCAGCGTAGATGTTAGCACCTTTTGACTCAGTGAATAAGATTTTCAAATCATCAGAACCTATTGACAATGGTCCTAATCTAAGAGCAAGTCCTGGTTTGAAATCTTGGCTCATAAAGTTATAAGTCAAAGGAACAGATACATCTACCCATTTGCTTTCGAATCTAGGAACAAGCCCTACGAAACTATGGTAGTAAGGATTAGTAGAGTTAGTATTTGCTAAATTGATCAAACCATTAGCACTTACGAAAAATCTTTTTGTGATAGCATAGTCTGCATATAGATTTAGGTTAGTAGGAAGACCTTGGCTTACAGATGATGTAGTCAGAGTAGTGTTGTAACCTCTAGATCTAAGGTAGTTAGCAGTAGAGTTTAGGTCAAAAATATCTATTTCGTTAGGGTCTATAGCAGAACCCGCACCTCTGATGCTCAGTTTACGAATATCATTGTATTTGATAGCACCGATGTCATTAACGGATGCACCGAATTTTAAGAAGTAAGGTTTGTCTCCAGATGCTTCTTTTAAAGTCAATTCAGCACCGAAATCTCCACCAAACCCTGTCGCTCCACCGAAGAAGT